>NZ_AZQX01000433.1:0-7853 GCF_000568385.1 Halomonas sp. BC04 | reverse complement strand
CATCCTCGCCGACCCGCATCAGCACCGGGTCGCCGATGACGAATACTAGGAGAAAGCCGAGTGTCAAAGCAAAAAAGATGACCACCAGGCCCTGTGCTATCCGGTTCAGAAAATAATACACGGCTTCTCGCTCCTCATGTTGGAAACTGACCTGTTTTCCGATAAAGGAAAGCGTTGTCGGCGGGACCAACCAGTATCAGTTGCCACTGTTTTTCATAGATGTTGTTATCATTATGGATTGTGACATGGGAGGAAGGCGGGCACCTTAATACCCGCCACCCAAAGGTCACTCCTCATTGACGTAGATGGCCTTCCAGTCTTCCATCAGCATCGAAGGATGCGGATAATATCCTTCGAGACGCTTGCTGACACCCATAACAATGGGACGCAGGTAAAGGAAGGTGCCGGGAGGATCGTTGTATTGCATCTCCTGGAGGGCGTAGTTGAGTTCATCGCGACGGTCTTGATCCACTGTGCGTTGGAGTTCTTGGTACATCTCCTCGAACTCCGGACGGTCCCAGTGGGTCGAGTTACGTTGACGCGAGTCACTGATGGCATACATGTCTGTTTCCGGAGTATTTTCTGCGGCCGACCAGGTGTAGGCGTGCACGCCGAGTGAGCGGTCCATCCAACGCTCACGCATAATGGCCGGATCGACCAGCGACACCGAGCCGACATCGACACCGACCATGCGCCAGTACTGGGCGGTCGCTTCGGCATGCTCCATGGCTTGAGGTTGCATGACGTCGATTTCGGGAATTTCGAAGTTCGAACAGTTCGCCTCGGCGAGCAGTTCCCTGGCCTTGTCGGGGTCGAAGGGGTAGGGCTCGAGACCGGGGTGGTCATTGGGTGGATTGACCATGGTCTTCATGGCCAGATCCCGATTACCGAACGCGAATGCGTCGATCATGGCCCCACGATCCACGGCATAGTTCAATGCCTGGCGTACTCGAGCATCCTCGAGGCACTCGTCCACCGTCAGGTTGAACATGACTACGGCTCGAACCACGCTGGGGGCGACGATAACTTCGGTGTTCTCCTCGCTTTCCACAGGGCCTACGAGGTCCGCTGTCAGGCGTACAATGTCCACGTTACCCGTCAACAGCTCCGCCACCGAGGTGGAGATCTCCGGGATCATGAGAATGCGTAACTCATCAATGTTGCTATTCTCGTCCCAGCCCCAGTAATCCTCATAAGCCTCGAAGGTATAATGCTCATCCGTCGCATAGTCGACCAGCCGGTACGGACCAGTGCCCATGGGGCTGGTCAGTGCATCCTCGTAGCTGAGATTCTCGTAGTGGTTCGGCTCGAGGATGAAGGCACCGTTGCGGGACAGGCGCTGGAGCATGATCGGAACAGGTTCAGAGGTGTGGATATCGACGATGAATTCATCGATCACCTCGACTTCCGTGATGGGTACATCCAGGAATTTGTCCGCACCCGGGTAGTCTTCGTCGAATACGCGATCGATGGAGAACTTCACGGCGTGGGCATTGAAAGGCTCGCCATTATGAAAGGTCACCCCTTCACGGAGATGAAAGCGCCAGGTAAGGTCGTCGGTCTGTTCCCAGTCGACCGCCAGGCCAGGCTGGATACCCGATTCGCCGGTTCGGCCATCAAAATCGTAGACGAGGGGCTCGAACTGCGCCAAGTGTGCACGGTGCTCATCATAGGTTGAACCACGAATTGGATCACCGAAGATATCGATGGCCTCGTGCATCACATAGGTGATGCTGATCTTGTCGTCATCAGCCAACACAGGTGCTGTCATCAGGCCTGCCAGAGCCAGCGCGGTAACAGTTTTTCCCAGGAGCTGGCTTGGTGATGAGGGTATGCTTCTGTTCATTTGTATTGGAAACTTTCGCTTGAACATGAGGTGCCTCATTGTGTGAGTTGTTTTAATAATTAATTTCGTGATTTTTCAATGTGATGGATGTGTCTCCTGTGGCTGGTGAGTGTTTGTCACACCTTGACGTCGAAGAAGTCCCTCGCCCAATCCCCAAGGAGATTGAAGGCAAGTACGGTAAGTGTGATCGCAATGCCCGGAAATACAGGCGCCCAGAAGTTGGCGAGCATGATGTCACGAGCACCTGCCAGCATGTTGCCCCAGGTGGGAATGGCAGGGGGGATGCCCAAGCCGAAGAAGCTCAAAGCTGCCTCATAGTAGATGGCCATGGCCAGTGAGAAACTGGCAATGATCAACATCGAGGCGACGCAATTGGGCAGGATATGCTGAAGCAGGATACGGGTGTTACTGGCACCGAGCGCAATGGCACCTTGAACGAATTCCAGCTCACGTGTCTTGATCGCCTCAGATCTGACGACGCGTGCGTAGAAAGCCCATTGGGCAAGTGCAATGACGCATACAAGCTCCAGCACCCCTGTGCCGATAATCGCCATGACGATCAGGCCGAGCAGCAGGCTTGGGAAGGCGAGCTGCAAGTCGGTAAAACGCATCAAGATGGCATCCAGCCAGCCACCAAAGTAGCCTGCCAGCAGCCCCAGGGTTACTCCAACGATGCCGCCCAGGATGACCGAGGCGACGCCGACAAGTAGCGTCATCTGAGAGGCATGGATAATACGACTGAGGATGTCGCGACCCTGTCCATCGGTGCCCAGCAGGAAGCGCATGTCGCCTTCGGCATTCCAGGCCGGTGGCAGCATGCGGTCGACAAGGCTCATGGCCTGAGGGTCATGTGGTGCAATAACATTGGCGAATAGTGCCAGTATGACAAGCATGAGGATGAAACATGCCGATACCAGGGCCGCCTTTGATTCGAAAAGCTGCTTTAGTGCAACCTTCCATGGGTTTCGTCTAACGGCAATGATCTGTTCCGGGGCCTCATATTCTGCGACCGATTCACTGGGGTGCCCGGGGATAAAGGTGTCCATGGGTTCCATTGGGGTCACCTGATCCATAGGTTGCTCTGGACTCGACCCGTAGCGCTTGCCTGTGTCTGTTGGAGGTATGCTTCTTGCCATCTTCAGAGCCTCATATCGTTGTTGTATCGAAGAATTATATGTTTATTGTCTTATGCAAGCCTTTAAATGGCCTGAAGAGACTTCTTCAAGAGGAGGAACGACTTCGGCACACTCCTTGGTAGCAATTGGGCAGCGGGTTCTGAAGACACATCCTGATGGCGGGCTTATAGGGCTGGGTATGTCACCCTGGAGAATATTTTCGTCTTTTCGTGGTCTCTCAGGATCGGGTACAGGCATGGCATCGAGAAGGGATTGCGTATAAGGGTGCCGGGGATTGTCATAGATATCCTCTTTGGTCCCAATTTCCATCAACCTTCCGAGGTACATGACAGCCACACGGTCTGAAATGTGCTCGACAACACCAAGGTCATGTGAGATGCACAGCATTGACAGGCCATATTCTTCCTTGAGATCCTGCAACAAGTTTATGACTTGTGCCTGAATGGAAACATCCAGGGCGGAGACTGGTTCATCCGCAATAATAAACTTGGCATCAACAGCCAGCACTCTTGCAATGCCGATCCGCTGACGTTGTCCCCCGGAAAATTCATGCGGGTAGCGGTCGATATGGTTTTCGGACAGGCCGACTTTTTTCAATAGTTCCTTGGCTCGCTCACGTGCTTGCTCTCCATGAGCAATGTTATGGATCTTCATGCCTTCGGAGATGATGGCGCCGACCTTCATCCTCGGGTTGAGTGCCCCGAATGGATCCTGGAATATGATCTGCAAGGGCTTGCGAAGAGAACGAAGTTCCTGCTTGCTTGCCGTTGCCAGATTCTGACCTTGAAAAAAGACATCACCGCTGGTGGGCTCTATGAGCCTTACGATGCAGCGGCCAACGGTCGTCTTACCCGAGCCCGACTCACCCACCAAGCCGAGTACCTCACCGGTATTCATCGAAAAAGAAACGTCCTGAATTGCCTTTACGTATTTCCGGTTGAAGCGATTTCCTATTGGAAATGTTTTCTGCAGGTTTCGAACTTCGAGAAGCGGCTGGCTGGCGCATTCAGGTTGTTCCAGAGAAGACGTATCAGGTACGGGGGAGACTTTTTCATATTGCATGGGTGGCTCCTGATTTTTCTTGTTGTAGCTTCTCTTGCTCGAGTTGTTTTTTAACCTCATCCTTTCGAGCGCAGCGTATTAGGCGGTCTCCTTCAATTTTTTCGAGGATCGGTGGAGTAGAGGTGCATGTCCCTTTTTCCATAAAGCGACACCTAGGATGGAAAGCGCAACCTGAAGGTAGTTGTAATGGATTAGGCATGCTTCCCGGGATTATTTCCAGTCGATTGTTTGCTGTCTTGTAGCCATGTCGTCCCGGCATTGAGCGCATCAGGCCTATGGTGTACGGCATTCTTGGGTGTTTGAATAGATCATTGACCGGTGCTTCTTCCACAACGTTTCCTGAATACATTACCACCACGCGTTGTGCCATTTCAGCAACGACAGCTAGGTCATGAGTAATGAAGATTATGCTCATGCCCATCTCTCGCTGAAGACGACGCATCAGCTGAAGTATTTGAGCTTGAATAGTGACATCGAGAGCAGTTGTCGGCTCGTCGGCGATTAGAAGTTTCGGCTCGGTTGAGAGAGCCATGGCAATCATTACCCTCTGCCGCATGCCTCCTGATAGCTGATGCGGATAGTTACCCATTCGAGCTCGAGGCTCTGGAATGCCCACCAGGTCCAAAGCTTCAACGGCTCGTTCGAAAGCTTGCTTATATGTTTCATTCAGGTGTGTTCTGATAGCTTCGATGATTTGCCAACCAACCGTGTAGACCGGATTGAGGCTTGTCATCGGCTCCTGAAAAATCATCGAAATATCATTGCCTCGGATGATCCGCATTTCATCCATCGATTTTTCTAGGAGATTCTGGTTTTCAAAAAGAATCTTTCCGCCCGCATTGCGTCCCGTGATAAGGCGCATGATGGCAAGGCTTGTCACTGATTTGCCGGAGCCTGATTCGCCGACAATGGCCAGGGTTTCACCCTTGTTAACTGAAAAGTTGACATCATTGACTGCTTTTACCACTCCATCAGGTGTATCAAAGTGAACCTGAAGATCTTGGACCTGAAGCAGCGGGCTTGATCTGGTCATGATATCACCTCGCTGCGCCCGGTTATGACGGCCTCAAGTGTCGACAGTGAACCGATGTGCCGAACGAGGTAGGGACATGATAGCTGCACGTGGAGAGTGGGGATCATGGCGGGCTCCTGATGTTGTTGTGTGGGAGCAGAGCAAGGGGCGGGGCGTTTTATTGTTTGGTACAGGCCCAACTACCCCTCATTTGCGTTCATGCATCAAGTCGCTCGACTCTTTTTGAATATTGTATTCTGTATAGTTGTGTCCCTTGGCCGTCGTCAAGGCTTTCCGCGGCTTTTTTATAGACATAAGTATATCGTTGCATTGTTAGGTGGCAATTAAGTCACTGAAATACAATGATTAAATTTACTTTCCTTTGTGGTGTTTTTTTATAATATATGCTTATCCGAATATCTTTGTTTTCTGAATTTGAATCCAAAATTTGAGCCTTATTCCTTTCGCAATGATCCAGAAATGTAGATGGCCTTGCTTTGAATATATGTTTTAAACCATGCAAAACAATGACTTATTCCATGTTCGTCAAATTTTTTCGTCATTTCATTGCGGGGTTCAATGTCGTGTCTATACTGAATCTTGTATTCAATAAAAGAAAAAGCAAATCGAGGAGAATTGATATGGCATTTCCCAGTGGTCGGCACTTTCTGCAGATTCCCGGGCCTACCAATGTGCCTGATGAAGTTCTGCGCTCCATGGACATGCCGACAATCGACCACAGAGGCCCCGATTTCTCGCGGCTGCTGCTGGGCATCCTCGACAAGCTTCGGCCGGTCTTCGGCACTGATCGAGTCGTGATTTTTCCTTCATCGGGCACCGGCGCCTGGGAGGCAGCTCTGGTCAATACGCTTTCGCCCGGTGATCGAGTCTTGATGTCAGAAACGGGGCACTTCTCTAGCCTTTGGCACGAGATGGCCACCCGGCTGGGGCTGGAGGTCGACTTGATACCTGGCAACTGGCGGCACGGCGCCGATCCCAAAGAAATCGAAGCGCGTCTCAAGGAAGATAAGGATCATCTGATCAAGGCTGTTGCAGTCGTTCACAACGAAACCTCCACCGGGGTCGTTAGCCGCATACCACAGGTGCGCCAGGCCCTCGATAACGCTGGCCACCCTGCGCTACTGCTTGTAGACACTATCTCTTCACTCGGCTCGCTGCCCTACGACCATGATGGCTGGGGTGTCGATGTCACCATTAGCTGTTCCCAGAAGGGATTGATGCTACCGCCCGGCCTAGGCTTCAATGCGGTATCGCCTAAGGCTATGGATATCTCTAACCGAGGCGGGGGGATGCCGCGATCCTTCTGGGACTGGGGCGATGTCGTCAAGGCCAACGAACGAGGCTTTACCCACTACACTCCCGCCACCAACCTGCTCTATGGGCTCGATAAGTCGCTGGACCTGTTGCTGGAGGAGGGGCTCGATAACGTCTTTGCTCGGCATCGTCGCTATGGCGAAGCGACCCGACATGCGGTGCGCGCCTGGGGGCTGGGGATACTCTGTGAGAACCAGGAGGAGTATTCACAGGTGCTGACGGCGGTGATGATGCCGGAAGGGCACGATGCAGATGCGCTGCGTAAAGTGATTCTCGAAAATTTCGATATGTCGCTGGGCGCTGGCCTGTCGAAAGTCGCCGGCAAGGTGTTTCGTATCGGCCATCTTGGTGCCTTCAACGACGTGACGCTGGCCGGTACTTTGGCTGGTGTCGAGATGGGGTTGCAGATGGCGGGTGTCCCGCACCGGGAAGGAGGGGTTCAGGCGGCCATGCGATACCTTGCCGAGACGGCCTAGGGCCTGGTGATAGAGGGGTCTGGAAAAATAGAGAGTATGGCGTGGACATCGCAGAAATGAGTGTTGTATGCAATATCGTTGACGCAGGGGCGAGCCACGCTATAGATGCCTCATCGACGAAGCACCTATAGGCCGCCACTTGTTGAAAGCGCCAATAGTGATGGCAAAGAGAATCACCCCGGCATGGACACGCGAGGAAACTTTGATGGCCACGACCAGTACACCGTATCCCAATCAGCGGCTGCAAGGCGCGGCCGACCAGCAGGGTACTTCGAAAGAAGGGGGCTCAATGTCCCGTCGCCAGCCCATTGAGCGCAGAACGCTACATGACGAAATTGTCAGCTCGCTGCGAGACATGATCACTGCCGATGAGTTTCCACCTGGCAGTAAGCTGCCGGAAAAATCGCTTTGTGATCATTTCGGTGTATCGCGTACTCCGTTGCGCGAAGCTTTCAAGGTGTTGGCCGCCGAAGGCATCGTGGAATTACTGCCCAGCCGTGGGGTGCGAGTCACACAGCAGACTCTGGAAGATATTGAAGAAATCTTCGAGGTGTTGGGCGTGCTGGAAGCGCTTTCCGGTGAGCTCTCCTGTCTGCGCATGAGTGAGGCTGAAATTGCCAGGATTCGCGAATTGCACGAGCGTATGGTCGATCACTTCAACAAGGGCGAGCGGTTACCTTATTTCCACCTCAATCAGGAGATCCATGAGTGCATCATGGCCGGAGCGGGAAATCGGCACCTTGCCGATGTCTACACCCGCCTTTCAGGCAAGGTGCGGCGTACGCGTTATCTTAGCAGTCTCTCGGAGCGGCGCTGGAAGCAGGCGGTAGGTGAGCATTCCGCCATGATCAATGCCCTGGAGAGCCGTGATGGAGAACGGCTATTCAGGATCTTGCGCGATCACCTCAAGAACAAGGCCGATGCCGCCAGAGCGACGCTGCTTGCAACTGAGGCTGAACATCACGAGACCAAATAAACCATGACAC
>NZ_AZQX01000432.1:0-7573 GCF_000568385.1 Halomonas sp. BC04 | reverse complement strand
GCATCCACAGTGGTGCTTGGCAGTGCCATGGCTGCATCGCCACTCAGTGCACAAGAAATCACCATTGCTGTTGCAGAGCAGCCAGAATCGCTCGACAGCTCCCATGCATATATTGCATCCCACTCGACCATTCTACGGAACATGTACGAAGCACTGACCGCTCGTGATCCGGGAACCGGGGACCTGCTGCCGGGTCTGGCAACAGACTGGGAGCAAATTGATGACCACACCTGGCATTTTCATATCAGAGAGGGTGTGCAATTTCATGATGGATCAGCCCTGAATGCCGAAGTCGCTGCATTCGGTTTGGACTGGACCTGGAATGCTGATCGCCGAGGCTCATTGTCCATACGTGGCTTTATGGGGCCGAGCATGGAGTTTCGGGCCGTCGATGAGTACGTGCTTGAAATCACACTGGCGGAACCGGATCCTTTGCTGCCCACACGGCTATATGCGTCTACTATTCCGTCCAAAAAGCAGATTGAAAACAGCGTGGACGAGTGGCTGACATCGCCAGTTGGAACAGGTCCCTATCGCTTCGTGGAATGGGACCGCGGCAACCATGTGATCGTTGAGCGTAATGAGGACTGGTGGGGTTTTGGGAATAATGACGCCCAGGGGTATCCGGAATATGAACGCGCCACATTTCTAATACGTACCGAGAACGCCTCACGGATATCCGGACTGCGTGCCGGTGAAGTTGATTTTGCAGAGCGACTCACGCCCGACGTCTGTCTGGCTGAATTGGACGATCGCTGCCTGGAAGCACCAGCCTCCAGTATCATCTTCATCAAGCTGGATAACGTGCATCCTGTGTTGGGAGATGATCGTGTTCGCATGGCGATCTCTCATGCCATGGACCGCGAGGCCATTGGCGAGGTCATTCTGGGTGGCGCCCAGCCGGCAAGCCAGCTTGTAAGCGAAGGTGTTACGGGTTTTGTAGAAGACCTTGAACCTCATGAGTTCAACATGGATCGTGCCCGTGAGCTGCTGGACGAGGCGAGAGCGGACGGCGTACCCGTAGATTCCATGCCGCTGCGCCTGATTGCACGGCAGGATTCTTTCCCGGCAAATGATCAGGTATTGGAGATTGTTCTCGAGTCGCTGAACCAGCTTGGTATCACTAACGTGAATGCGTCCATCCTCGAACCCAGTTCGTTCAATCCGACTTGGCTGACCAACTATCACGAGATTGAAGAAGACCGTGGTGTCATGGCGTTGCATCGCCATCCTGATGAGTGGTTTGACCTGGCTCCCACAGCCAGCAACTACTTTGTTTGCGATGGTGCCCCCTCTTCCTACTGCAATCCGGAAGCCGATGAGCTTTACCGTAAGGGTGCGGCCGCAACCGGGGAAGAGCGTGAACAATACTTCCAGGAATTGTCGCGCATTGTCTATGAAGACAACCCCTACATTATGATGGTAAATCAGCCTTTGTTCCATGGTGTCAATCATGAAAGCCTGGAATGGTCTCCCCGAATCGACATGTCAATCCAGCTGAAAGACATGGCTCCCGCTACCGATAATTGAGAGTGAAAATACAGGGGTCGTTTGCGACCCTGATATTCCGAAAATAAAGCGAAGAGCTGCCCTATGACTCAATTTGTATTGTCTCGGCTCGGCCAGTCCCTCATGGTCATTGCTGCTGCCCTGCTGCTGGTGTTTGTGGTAGGTGCCATCATCGGCGATCCGGTTGATCTGATGCTGCCAGTGGAAGCGTCCCAGGCGGTACGCGACGACTTGCGCCAATCACTGGGGTTTGACCAGCCATTACCAATTCAGTTCGTCGACTTCCTTGTTCGAATAAGCCAAGGGTTTGGCGAATCCATCTGGCAGAGCGCACCCGCATTGGAGTTGGTAATGCAGCGCTTACCATACACACTTTACTTGGCAGGTATTGCCCTGCTGATCGCGGTTCCGGCCTCTCTCGCTTTGGGTGCCTGGGCAGCCATTAAACCAAAATCCATCTCGGATCGAGCTATCACCGTTTTCAGCCTCGGCGGTGTCTCAGTCGTCGACTTCTGGCTTGGCCTGATGCTGATACTAATCTTCAGTATTCACCTAGGCTGGCTACCGACCGGTGGTTACGGTGGAGGTTCACTGGCTTATGTCATTTTGCCGGCTATCACTCTGGCCTACCGTTCCATCGGCCGATTGGCACAGTTTACTCGTAGTGCACTGCTTGATGAGTATGCCAAACCTTATGTGGCCACCTTGCGAGCCAAGGGGATGTCGGAACGTCGCATTTTTCTTCATACCATGCGCAATGCCGCCATACCAGTCGTAACTCTGTCTGGTGATGAACTGGCATCACTGATAAATGGTGCCATTGTCGTAGAGGCAGTTTTTGCCTGGCCCGGCATAGGCTCACTACTGCTGCAAGCTATCAATCAGAGAGACCTGTTTCTGATCGAAGCCGCCGTTGTGGTCATGACTGTCATTATTATTGTCATCAACTTCCTGGTTGACCTGACTTACACCTACATCGATCCAAAGGTGCAGCCATGACGAGTAAAATATCCAAGAGCGCACAGCAGGACGAGCTCAATGCATCGGAATCAGCCATTGCCAGACAGCGCACAGTTGGTGAAAATATCAAGCTATACAGCCTGGCGATACTGCGCGATCCAACGGCCTTGTTTGCACTGGTCTGGTTGACGCTCATCCTAGTTGCTACTTTTGGCGTGGATTTGCTTGCGCCTTTCAGCCCAACTGATCAAAGCCTTCGCTTGCGCAACATGCCTCCGTTGACACCCTCGCCGGATTCTTGGTTTCCGCATTTGTTCGGTACGGATGCGCTGGGAAGGGATGTATTTTCCCGTGTGCTATACGCTGGACAGCTTTCACTGGCAGTTGGTTTTTCCGGTGTAATTGTTTCGGGAGGTTTCGGCGTAATGATGGGGCTGATTGCAGGCTACTATGGCGGAAAAACGGACTCCATTATCATGCGAGTCGTCGATCTTCAGATCGGCTTTCCATTCCTGATGTTAGCCATCTTTTTTCTTTATGCTCTTGGCCCTGGTTTTTGGAATGTGGTTATCGTGCTGGCAATCGTTCGATGGCCGGTCTACGCGCGGGTCACTCGTGGCATGACACTCTCATTGCGTGAACAGCAGTTCGTTGAGTCAGCTCGGGTGGTGGGTTGCAGTAATCGCAGAATCATCGGTGTTCACATTCTGCCTAACCTGATCTCACCCATACTGGTACTGGCCACACTCGAAGTTGCGCGCCTGATTCTGGCCGAATCCGCCCTGAGCTTCCTTGGTCTTGGCGTACAGCCGCCAGAGACATCCTGGGGGCGCCTGATCGCCGATGGCCGGCAGTACATCTCTACTGCTTGGTGGCTGGTGGCTGTGCCCGGGTTCTTTATTTTCCTGACAGCCCTGAGTGCCAACCTGCTTGCCACTTGGGCGCGTGCAGTCACTGATCCGGTTCAGCGCTGGCGTTGGCTGGTAAAAGGACAAAAACCGACACCAGCTAAAACCCAGGCACAGGAGTGATGATGATGACGATAGAGAAAAATCTCCTGAATGTCAGCAAGCTGAAAGTCGAGTTCGACACGGAAGATGGGGTGGTATGCGCCGTCAATAACGTTGATCTGACAATCAAGCCTGGAGAAACCGTCACTATTGTCGGTGAGTCAGGGTCGGGAAAATCCGTCGCATCACAGTCGATAATCGGCACCCTGCCGACACCGCCAGCTCGGATTGTTTCCGGTCATATTGACTTTGACGGCATTGATGTTCTTTCACTGAAACCGTCAGCCCGCCGTAAACTAGCGGGATCCCGAATAGCGATGATCTCACAAGATGCGCAATCGGCGCTGGACTCAAGGTTCACCGTCGGTTACCAGATTGGAGAAATGTTTCATCATCACTGGGGTTGGAGTTGGAAGCGATCCAAGGCAGCTGCCGTTGATCTATTGAAAAAAGTTCAAATACCCAACGCTGAGGCACGGGTCAATGAATATCCACATCAGTTCTCTGGCGGTATGCAACAGCGAGCAGTCATCGCGGCAGCAATTGCCCTCAACCCACAGCTTTTGATCGCCGATGAGCCCACGACTGCCTTGGACGTGACCGTCCAAGCCGAAATCATGCAACTGCTGAAGGACCTCAAGGATGATCTAGGACTCAGCATGATTTTGGTGACCCACGATCTGGCACAAGCCTACGAAATTTCCGATCGGGTGGTGGTGATGTACGCTGGACGGATTGTCGAGCAGGGCACCCGTGCTCAGATTTTCCAGTCACCGGCACATCCCTACACTCGCGGTTTGCTGGCGGCCATGCCACGAATCGATCAGGGGAAGAGTGAGCTGTCCATCATCCCTGGCACCACTCCCAATCTGGTTAATTTACCTTCGGGTTGCTCGTTTCACCCCCGCTGCAGTTATTGCATCGCAGTGTGCAAGGCAACTATTCCAGAGAAGGTAGACGTGGGTAATCACCAGCTGAGTGCCTGCCATCTCGCAGGGGATATTAAGAGACTGGCCTCTCCTATCGCTAACGCTGATCCGGTGGCGAAGGATACGGAG
Organism: Halomonas sp. BC04; assembly: GCF_000568385.1. Lineage (NCBI taxonomy): Bacteria > Pseudomonadati > Pseudomonadota > Gammaproteobacteria > Oceanospirillales > Halomonadaceae > Halomonas > Halomonas sp. BC04. The sequence goes on along the minus strand of NZ_AZQX01000432.1, from coordinate 3,036 downwards.
GAAGCGAAATGACTATGTCTAAACCCCAGCCGCTGTTGGAAATTGACGGGCTGTATAAATCCTTCGATGTAGGCAAGCGCCGTGGCTTTCGAAGGGAAGAGCGCTTGATTCATGCCGCCAACGACGTGAACCTGACCATTGCTGCTGGAACGACACTCGGTCTGGTTGGAGAGTCGGGCTCCGGTAAATCGACTCTGGCTCGACTGGTGCTTAAGCTAGCCGATCCAAGCGGTGGCGATATCAGATTCGACGGTGAATCCATCCTGGGTATGAAGGGCGCTGCATTGAAGCGATTTCGCCAGCAGGTACAAATGGTGTTTCAGGATCCATATGGGTCACTGAACCCGCGTATGAACGTCGAGAAGCTGATATCCGAAGGCTGGGTTGTCAATCCTGAGTTACGCCCGGCTAGTCCCAAGCAGCGGGTCGCCGAGCTGATGGAGCAAGTTGGGTTACGCCCAGAGTGGAGCAATCGGTACCCTGGGCAGTTCTCTGGCGGGCAGCGCCAGCGTATTGGTATCGCTCGGGCGCTGGCTGTCAATCCGAAGCTTCTTGTCTGCGATGAGGCAGTCTCTGCGCTGGATGTTTCGGTCCAGGCTCAAATTCTAAAATTGCTCAAGGAGATACAGCAAGAGACTGGTGTGGCTTATTTGTTCATCTCCCATGATCTTTCCGTGGTTCGCCATGTGTCAGACCAGGTTGCGGTGATGCATCTGGGTAGAATTATCGAGCATGGGGATGCTAACGAGGTCTACGATAACGCCGTTCATCCTTATACCCAGGCTTTGCTATCAGCGGTTCCTCGGTTTGGCAGTTCCGCGATGGAAGAGAAGCCAAGGTTGGCCGGTGAGCCGCCTGATCCTGGAAATCCGCCGAGTGGCTGCATGTTCCGTACGCGCTGTTGGCGTGCCAAGCCAAAGTGTGCTGAGAAAAAGCCGGCATTGGAAAGACGCGGCGAATCTCACTTGAATGCATGCCACTTCCCTGGCCCGTGGATTCCGGCAGCAAACGTATCCTGATAGCGGTTTGGCGTGAAGAAAACGTCGGCTTTTCTTGAAAATAATGAACTAATTTTACTGAGAGTTTGTAATGTTTAATAATGAGAAGATATTTAACGGAAAGGTCGCAGTCGTAACTGGTGGCGCGGGCGATATCGGGTTGGCCACTGCCCTGCACTTAGGTGAGCTCGGTGCCTGTATCGCTCTTCTTGATATTGATGACGGAAAGCTCGCCGATGCCACGGCTCGGCTTAAGTCTTCAGGCATCAAGCGCTGGCCGTTCAATGCGATGTCACAGACTCGGTACAGGTCAAAAATGCCTTGGAGCAAATTATTGTTGGGTTGGGGGGTGTTGATTTTCTATTTAACAATGTTGGTTATCAAGGTGAATTTACTCCTGCTCATCAGTACTCGTTGGATGACTTTCAACGGGTGATAAATATTAATGTGAATGGGGCCTTTATCGTCCTTAGAATATTTTCCGAGTACATGGTCAGTCATGGTGGAGGTGCAGTGGTCAATACCGCAAGTATGGCCGCGATAGGTGGCCCGCCCAACATGGTTGCTTATGCCGCTTCCAAGGCTGCACTGCTAGGCATGACACAAACTGCTGCGAAGGACCTTGCACCTTACAGTATCAGGGTCAACGCCATCTCTCCAGCTTACATGGGGCCGGGCTACATGTGGACCCGGCAGATCGAGTTGCAAGCATCGGCTGGTAGCCAATACTTTGATAAGGATCCGGAAATTGTTGAACAGCAAATGGTCGGATCGATACCCATGCGGCGGTACGGAGAAATCAACGAAATTCCAGGGGCCGTAGCCTTTCTGTTAAGTGATCATGCAAGCTATATTACTGGTGTGAACATACCAATTTCTGGTGGCATAGGCTGATGTCGAATTTCACCTGGTACTGCTAACCACGGCTCTGGGTGATTTTTCAACCATGCCCAATTCCAGTACACTAGGAAGCAGGCATGTAGAGAGACGATATTTATGAAAGGTGGCAGTGATTTAATCAACAAAAAACCGGATCTTGAGGTCATCATTCCAGATCCTGGGCATGCTTTCAGGTGGCTGCAGCACGATTTTCCGGCCCCCGTCTCTAAGTGGAACTATCATCCGGAATACGAACTCCACTTGATTACGGAATCAGAGGGGCAGTCATTTGTCGGTGACCATATTGGTCATTTCTACCCCGGTGATATTTTTCTCATTGGGCCCTCTCTGCCCCACAATTGGGTCAGCAACCTAGGCTCCGAGCACGACCTCATTGAAGGTCGTGATGTGGTCGTACAGTTCGATCACAAGATTCTTGGGCAAGAGGCGCAGGCGCTTTTTCCAGAGATTTCCGTTGCCAAGAAACTTCTAGAGGATTCTAAGCAGGGGATTCGTTTCACCTCAGGCGATTTGAAGAAATCAAGAGAGCTGATTGTCAGTATGAAAGGCCGAGATGGCCTCGAAGCCCTGGCACACTTTTTCAATATTATCAGTCATCTCGCCACGCGGACTCAATGGGAAACTCTTTCCAGTCCCTATTTTTCCCCCGACCTCAACCCTTCAACTGCCAAATGGATGCAGATCGTCACCGAGTACATCATGGACAATTTGGGTGAAGAGATTCGACTATCCCACGTCGCTGCCATGGTTCGGATGACTGATTCCACTTTCTCCCGATTTTTCCGAAAAAATGCCGGGATCGGATTTTCTGACTACTTAACACGGCTGCGTATTGCGCGAGCCTGCAGCCTGTTGCGAGAGAGCGAGAAAAAGGTCGTATCCGTCTGCACCGAGTGTGGGTTCAATAATATTTCCAACTTTAACCGCAGATTTCTCAAAGAGAAAGGCATGACGCCGACCGAGTATCGTCAGTCTGCCTGGCGGCAACTGTTTGAGCAGGAGAATTGATAGTGATTTTATGTAATGGAGAGGCGCTCATCGACATGCTGCCGCGCCAAACAGCTGCAGATGAATCGGCTTTCGCGCCTCACTCAGGCGGTGCGGTTTTCAATACCTCCATCGCCCTGAGCCGGCTGGG
>NZ_AZQX01000431.1:0-11382 GCF_000568385.1 Halomonas sp. BC04 | reverse complement strand
GCGGGTGCCCGAGGGCCTGGCGCGGCTGCCAGCGGCGCTGCGTCCCGTGGTGCGTCACCAGGCCGGCCGGGACAAGGTGGATGCCACCCGGGAGGCGTATGACACCCAGGGCGTCGAGGCAGAGGTGGTCGACTTCATCGATGACATGGCGGCGGCCTACGACTGGGCCGATCTCGTGGTGTGCCGTGCCGGGGCGCTGACCGTCTCCGAGCTGGCGGCCGCCGCCAAGCCGGCCCTGTTCGTACCCCTGCCCCATGCGGTCGACGATCACCAGACCGCCAACGCCCGTGCCCTGGTTGCGGCGGGGGCGGCCGAACTGTTGCCGCAACACGACATGACGGCAGTGTCTCTCGCCGAGCGCCTGACGACACTGCTGCAACCCGATACCCTGGCCACCATGGCGCAGCGCTCGCGGGCGTGTGCGCACCTCGATGCCGTCGAGCGGCTGGTGGCCGGCTGCATGGAGACAGCTCTTGAGCGATAGCACCCTGAGGCCGGTTCCCGGCCAGGCAACGTTGCCCCGCCATGGGCGAGGCCTCGGCATGCGCCGTATCCGGCGTATTCATTTTGTGGGCATTGGTGGCGCCGGCATGTGCGGCATCGCCGAAGTGCTCTCCAATCAGGGCTACCAGGTCAGCGGTAGCGATCTCAAGGCTTCGCCGGTCGTCGAAAGGTTGCGTGACCTGGGCATCCAGGTCGCCATTGGTCACGCAGCCGAGAACGTCATGAGCGCCGATGTGGTGGTGGTCTCCACCGCCGTGGACGAGTCCAACCCCGAGATCCTGTGGGCTCATGAACATCGACTGCCCGTGGTCCGCCGCGCCGAAATGCTGGCCGAGCTGATGCGCTTTCGTCACGGCATTGCGGTTGCCGGGACCCATGGCAAGACCACGACCACCAGCCTCACGGCAACGCTGCTGGGCGAAGGAGGGTTGGATCCGACCTTCGTGATCGGCGGACGGTTGACCAGCGCAGGTACCAATGCCCGTCTGGGGGAGGGGGACTACCTGGTGGCCGAGGCCGACGAGTCCGACGCCTCCTTTCTCCATCTTCAGCCCATGGTATCGATCGTCACCAATATCGATGCCGACCACATGAGCACCTACGGCGGCGATTTCGAGCGACTGAAGAGCACCTTCATCGAGTTTCTCCACAACCTGCCTTTCTATGGGTTGGCCATTCTGTGCATCGACGATGAGCATGTGCGTGGCCTGCTGGAGCGAGTTCACCGCCAGTTCGTCACCTATGGCTTCAGCGAGGATGCCGACTACCGCATCGTCGATTTCGCTCAGGAGGCTGGCGAGGTACGCTTCACGGCGCTGCGTCCCGACGGCTTGGCGCCGCTGGCGGTGCGGCTGGCAATGCCGGGGCGTCACAATGCACTCAATGCCATGGCCGCCATTGTGGTAGCCACCGATGCCGGCGTCGACGACGCCGCCATCCTGCTCGGCCTGGCCGGCTTCGCCGGCGTGGGACGTCGCTTCCAGGTCCATGGCCACTTTCCGCCACCCGGCGGCGAGGGGGAGGTCATGCTGGTGGACGACTATGGGCATCATCCCCGGGAAGTGGAGATGGTCATACGTGCGGTACGCGCCGGCTGGCCGAAGCGTCGTCTGGTGATGGTCTATCAGCCCCACCGCTATACCCGCACCCGAGATCTCTACGAGGATTTCGTCAGGGTGCTCAGTGGTGTCGATACGCTGCTGCTGCTGGATGTCTACAGTGCCGGCGAGGCCCCGATACCCGGCGCCGACGGCCGGACACTGGCGGGCTCCCTTCGCCAACGGGGCGGGCTGGATCCCATCTTCGTGCAGCACAAGTCGGAACTCCCCGAGCTGCTGGAGCGGGTGCTGTGTCCCGGGGATATCCTGATCACCCAGGGAGCCGGCGACGTGGGTGGCATCGCCCTGGGCCTGGCGCAGAGTGGGCTCAAGCTCGATGAGGTGTCGCTATGATTTCAGCCAGTGATTTTGGGCGTGTGGTGGTGCTCTACGGCGGAGATTCCGCCGAGCGTGAGGTGTCGCTCAAGAGCGGAGCGGCGGTACTGGGGGCGCTGGAGCGGAGCGGCGTCGATGTGATCGGTTATGACCCCTCGGAGGGTGGTCTGGCCGGGCTCGAGGCGCTGGCGCCCGATCGCGTCTTCATCGCCCTGCATGGTCGTGGCGGCGAGGACGGGACACTCCAGGGGGCGCTGGAACTGCTGCGCATCCCCTATACCGGCAGCGGCGTGCTGGCCTCGGCACTGGGCATGGACAAGCAGTTGACGAAGCAGGTCTGGCAGTCGCTGGGCCTGCCGACGCCGGCGTCGCTGATGCTCGAGCCCGATGCGACTGGGACGATGTCATCGCCCGGCTGGGCCTGCCACTGATTGTCAAGCCGGTCCATGAAGGATCGACCCTGGGGATCAGTATCGTCGAGAGTCGTGAGGCGCTGGTGGCCGCCTATCGCGATGCCTGCCGATACGACGCGCGGGTCATGGCCGAGCGCTTCATCGCCGGTGAGGAGTATACGGTCTCGCTGCTGGGCGAAACGGTACTTCCCGCGATTCGTGTCGAGGTACCCGGTGGCTTCTACGACTACGACGCCAAGTACGTCTCCAACGATACGCTCTATCACCTGCCCTGCGGGCTTGAGGCCCATGAGGAAGCGGAGCTGGGCGAACTCTGCCGCCAGGCCCTTCGCCGCCATCGGTGGTGAAGGCTGGGGGCGGGTCGATGTCATGCGCGATGCGGAAGGGCGCTTCTGGTTGATCGAGGTCAATACCTCGCCGGGCATGACCGATCACAGCCTGGTGCCGCAGGCGGCGGCCCATGCGGGGATCGATTTCGATGCCTGGTGTGTCGCATTCTCGCCGCCACGCTGGCGAACGGGCGGACATGAGCAAGCGCGGCTCGCTGACAGGGTTGCTGCTGCTGCTGATCCTGCTCGGGGCCGGTGGCCGGGCGCTCTGGACCTGGCTGGACCGGCCCATCGAGCGAGTCTCCATTCGGGGTGATCTCAATCATGTCAGCGCCGACTATCTTCGCTCCCAGCTGGCCCCCCTGGTCCAGGGGGAGACTTGGCTGTCGGCGGACCTGCCAGCCCTGCGACGGCGCGCACGTGCGGTGGATTGGCTGGCGGAGGTGCGTGTGGCTCGGGAGTGGCCCTACGCCCTGGCCTTCGAGCTTGTCGAGCAGGTGCCGGTGGCTCGCTGGAACGACGACTACCTGCTCAACCCGGAAGGTGAGCCCTTCGCCTTTGCGCCGGTGGTGCCTCCTTCCGGCTTGCCCGACCTCGCCGGCCCCGTCGGCAGCGGGGCCGAAGTGCTGGCCTACCATGACCGCCTGGTGCCACGCTTCGACAACCTGGGGCTGACCATCACCCAGCTCAGGCTCGAGCCGCGTGGCGCCTGGCGATTGCAGCTTGATGATGGGGTCTGGGTCATGCTGGGGCGCAGCGATCGTGAAGCTCGCCTGGCCCGCCTGGGGGCCGCCTGGCAGCGGCAGCTGGGACAGCAGGCAGAGCATATCCGCTATATCGATTTGCGTTATCCCAATGGGGTTGCAGTGGCATGGCACGGCGAAACGGAGATCGAAGAGGCGGAAAACGACGATGCAGGCTGAGTCCTTTTTTGAATGCACGGCTACAGGATTCGAACGAAAGCGGTGTTCCTTTTGCGAGAAATAACCCGTATCGTGATCGCAGTTTTACGTATTGGACTGGTGGTTTAACGCTAGTTGTTCCTATAATGGGCGCAATGACCATTTAATGAAGAATAGTGGGATTCCCAGCGGGTCAAGTTTTAGGAGATACCCCGACGCATGGCAGTCACTTCCAATTCATCTAACATGGTAGTCGGACTGGATATCGGAACATCCAAGGTGGTAGCGATTGTCGGGCAGCCAACCGATGATGGCGGCATCGAGATCGCCGGCATCGGCTCACACCCCTCCCGCGGTATGAAAAAGGGCGTCGTGATCAATATCGAATCCACGGTGCAATCCATTCAGCGAGCCGTGGAAGAGGCCGAATTGATGGCCGGCTGCGATATCCATTCCGTCTATGTGGGCGTTGCCGGCAGTCATATCAGCTCGATGAATTCCGATGGCGTGGTCGCGATAAAGGATCGCGAAGTCATGTCAACCGACATCGATCGGGTTATCGACTCGGCAAGGGCAAGGGCGATATCCGAGGGGCAGCGAGTCCTGCATGTTTTGCCCCAGGAATTCTCCATTGACACCCAGGGCGGTATTCGCGAGCCGCTGGGCATGTCCGGCGTTCGTCTCGAGGCGCGTGTCCACCTGGTGACGGCGGCACTCAACGCGGTCCAGAACATCGACAAATGTGTTCGTCGCTGTGGGCTGGAGGTGGATGCCATCATTCTCGAGCAGCTCGCGTCCAGCATGGCGGTACTCACCGAGGACGAGCGGGAGCTGGGCGTCTGCATGGTGGACATCGGCGGTGGCACTACCGATATCGCCGTCTTCACCGAAGGGGCCATACGCCATACGGCGGTGATACCCATTGCCGGTGATCAGGTCACCAATGACATAGCCATGGCGTTGAGAACGCCGACCCAGTACGCTGAGGAGATCAAGGTCAAGTACGCCTGTGCCTTGACCCAACTGGCTTCCAGCGACGAAATGATCAAGGTGCCCAGTGTCGGCGACCGTCCGGCCAGGGACCTTTCCCGCCAGGCATTGGCGGAGGTGGTCGAGCCACGCTACGAGGAACTCTTCACCCTGATTCGTGACGAGCTGCGTCGCAGCGGCTTCGAGGACCTGGTGGCGGCTGGTGTGGTGCTGACAGGCGGGACGTCGCGGATGGAGGGCGTGGTCGAGCTGGCCGAGGAGATATTCCATATGCCGGTTCGCATTGCCTGCCCGATCAACGTGCGCGGTCTGGCCGATGTGGTTCGCAACCCGATTTATTCGACGGGCGTTGGTTTGCTACATTACGCCCTTCAGGAAGTGCGGAACGGGCGAGGGCGCGAGGGAAGGTTGGTCGCGGCACAGCCCGGGCGTGATGACGTCTCCCGGCGTGGGGTAATGGAAGGGATTCCGGCGCTGGCAAGAATCAAGGGCTGGTTGAAAGGAAATTTCTGATTAGGGCCGCGGCGCGGTCCAGGAGACGGGGCTTATGTTCGAACTGGTAGATAGCGCACCCTCGAGCAGTGCGGTCATCAAGGTAGTCGGCGTGGGCGGTGGCGGTGGCAACGCCGTCAACCACATGGTCGAAAGCAACATTGAAGGCGTGGAGTTCATCTGCGCCAATACTGACGCCCAGGCTCTCAAGCGGGTGTCGGCGAAAACCGTGCTCCAGCTGGGTGGCGAGATCACCAAGGGCCTGGGGGCGGGTGCCAATCCCGATGTCGGCCGTCAGGCTGCCATGGAGGACCGAGAGCGCATCGCCGACTTGATTCGTGGCGCCGACATGGTCTTCATCACAGCCGGCATGGGTGGCGGTACCGGTACCGGCGGTGCACCGGTGGTTGCCCAGGTGGCGAAGGAGCTGGGCATCCTCACCGTGGCCGTGGTCACGCGACCCTTCCCGTTCGAAGGCCCCAAGCGAATGCGGGTCGCCGAGGAGGGCATGAAGGAGCTCTCCGAGCATGTCGACTCCCTGATCACCATCCCCAACGAGAAGCTGCTGTCCGTGCTTGGCAAGAACGCCAGTCTGCTGACGGCATTCAGTGCCGCCAACGATGTACTGTTGGGCGCCGTGCAGGGCATTGCCGAACTGATCACCAGCCCCGGTATCATCAACGTCGACTTTGCGGATGTGCGCACCGTGATGTCCGAGATGGGCATGGCGATGATGGGTACCGGGGGCGCGACTGGCGAGAATCGCGCCCGCGAGGCGGCCGAGAAGGCGATTCGCAGCCCGCTGCTCGAGGATATCGACCTTCATGGGGCTCGCGGCATTCTGGTCAACATCACCGCCGGCCCGGATCTCTCCATCGGTGAGTTCAACGATGTGGGTGCCACTGTCCAGGAGTTCGCCTCCCAGGATGCCACCATCGTGGTGGGCACCTCGATCGACATGGACATGACCGACGAGCTGCGTGTCACCGTCGTGGCGGCCGGGTTGGAAGGGCGTCAGCAGAAGGTGGCTGGCCGCGAGACGGCCAAGCGTTCCGAGGGCAGCGACTATCGCCAGCGCGCTCAGCCTGCCATGCGTCAGCAAGGTGCCGCGGCCAAGGCCGAGCCACAGGAGGCCCCGAAGCCGCAGCCCGAGAAGCGCCGCACCCCCCAGGAACTGGATGACTATCTCGACATCCCGGCCTTCCTGCGCCGCCAGGCCGATTGAGATCGGCCACTGCGCGATCTGGCAGGGTCAGGTGATGTTTTTTTGTTGAAACACCTGTTCGGTGTTATAGTGAACGGTGTTTGATAACTAACAACTGCCTGGCTACTGCCCATGATCAGACAACGCACCCTGCAAAACAGCATCCGCGCCACCGGCGTCGGACTCCATTCCGGCAAGAAGGTCTATCTGACGCTGCGCCCGGCACCGGTGAATACCGGTATCGTGTTCGTGCGCACGGACCTCGACCCGGAGGTCCAGGTCCCGGCCAGCGCCTCGCTGGTTACCGATACGACGCTGTGTACCGCGTTGTCACGGGACGGCGTCAAGGTCGCCACGGTGGAGCATCTCATGTCCGCCCTGGCGGGGCTGGGCATTGATAATGCCTATGTGGATGTCAGTGCCCCTGAAGTCCCGATCATGGACGGCAGTGCCGGCCCCTTCGTCTTCCTGATCCAGTCGGCAGGCATCGCCGAGCAGGAGGCGCCGAAGCAGTTCATCCGTATCAAGCGCGAAGTGCTGGTACAGGAGGATGACAAGGAAGCGCGTTTCCTGCCCCATCAGGGTTTCAAGGTATCGTTTGCCATCGAGTTCGATCATCCAGTTTTCGAAGATCAGAAGCAGACCGCCGTGGTGGACTTTTCCACCACCTCCTTTGTCAAGGAGGTATCCCGGGCACGTACCTTCGGCTTCATGCGAGATCTCGAGTACCTGAGGGCCAACAACCTGGCGCTGGGCGGAAGCCTCGACAATGCCATCGTTGTCGACGACTATCGCATCGTCAACGAGGGCGGCCTGCGCTACGAGGATGAGTTCGTCAAGCACAAGGTGCTCGATGCCATCGGCGATCTCTATCTTCTGGGCCACAGCCTGATCGGTGAATTCCGCGGCGTGAAGTCGGGCCATGCGCTGAATAACCAGCTCTGTCGTGCCTTGCTGGCCCAGCCTGATTCCTACGAGATCGTGACCTTCGAAAACGAGCGCGAGCTGTCGCCGATCTCCTACGCCCAGCCCGCCATGGCCTGACGGCCGACGAAGACGCTTCGCGTCATTAATGACAAGCGCCGCGCTCCGTGAGGAGGGCGGCGTTTGTGCATCATGAGAACCAGGCTTTCATCACGCCGGTGATGCGGCGCATGTCCCTTTCCGAAGTGATGTAGGCCGGCATGGTATAGAGCCAGCGCCCGAAGGGGCGCAGCCAGACGCCCTGTTGGCGTGCGAAATCCGCGACGCCTTTCAGCGAGGCGGGATCCCGGACTTCGATCACGGCGGTGGCGCCCAGGGCGCGGACATCGGCGACCAGGGAGTGCGCGCGCAGCCGGGTATCCAGCACCAATTCCTCGCGCAGGATCCGATGGAGGCCGGCGATCCGGTCCAGGTAGTGCTCCTCCTCGAAGATGGCGAGACTCTCCAGCGCGACCCGGCAGGCCAACGGATTGCCCATGAAGGTGGGGCCGTGCATGAAGGCATGATAGGGACTGTCGCCGATGAAGGCATCATGCACCCGATCCGTGGCCAGCGTCGCGGCATGGCCCAGGTGGCCGCCGGTCAGCCCCTTGGAGAGCACCATGATATCCGGCGTGATGCCGGCGTGGTCGGCGGCGAACAGCCTGCCCGTGCGGCCGAAGCCGGTCGCCACCTCGTCGAACACCAGCAGTAGGTCGAACTCATCGCATAGCTCACGTGCGCCCTTCAGATAGAGCGGCGAGGTCATGTTGAGGCCCCCCGCCGCCTGCAGGAGCGGCTCCATCAATAGTGCCGCGCTCTCATGATGATACTGCTCAAGCACCCTGCGCAGGGCAGCGAGATCCTGTGCCACGGCTTCAGGTTCGGCATCGTAGGGTGCCGTGGGGGCGGGGGCAAAGTGGTGACGGGGAAGGTAGCCGGCGAAGAGTGAGTGCATGCCCTCCTCGGGGTCGCAGACCGCCATGCAACCGCTGGTATCGCCGTGGTAGGCCTTCATCAGCGACAGCATGCGGTGCTTGCCGGCTTTTCCGCGCAGGTGGTGATACTGCACCGCCATCTTCATCGCCACTTCCATGCCCACCGAGCCGCTGTCCGAATAGAAGACATGATTGAGACCCTCGGGGGTCACGCGGACCAGCTCGCTTGCCAGGCGATCGGCGGGCTCATGGCTCAGCCCGCCGAGCATGACGTGGCATAGCTCGCCGGCCTGTTCGCGAATCGCGGCCACCAGGCGCGGGTGGCCGTAGCCATGAATCATGCACCACCAGGAGCAGGTGGCGTCGAGCAGTTGCTCTCCGCTCTCCAGGGTAAAGCGGGGACCTTCACCGCCGACCACCTTTGGCGCCGGCGACTGGGTCTTGAGGTGGGTATAGGGGTGCCAGACATGGGACATCAGCGAGCCTCCGTTGGATGGCGACGGACAGGAAGGGAGCGAGGACTGGGGGAGCTGTGCAGGTCGGTGCGGCGAGAAAGCGCCGGGCACGCACAACGGTGCCTCGCATTATTGCGAAGCGTTAAAAAAATAAGGAAATCAATACACTAGATTGGTGCGGATGGGGAGACTTGAACTCCCACGCCCGAAGGCACCAGAACCTAAATCTGGCGTGTCTACCAATTCCACCACATCCGCAGGGTTGGGCAGGCGTCCACATTGTACGGACGCCCGCCGGCAAGTCAATCGCCATCGGGCAGCATGAGACAGGCGGCGGCGGACTCGGGGCGCATCGGCCCATCGATGGCGTCCAATCGTGGCAGGATTCCCAGGCAGGGGCCGGGGAGAGTGCGCTCGAGGGTGGCCAGGTTGGCGTCATAGAGAGCGGCGTCGGCGGCAAAGTCGGCGTCGAGCAGATTGCCTATCCAGCCGGCCAGGCGCAGTCCATCGGCGAGGATCGCTTCCGCGGTTAGACGCGCATGGCTGATACAGCCAAGCCGAAGGCCGACGACGAGGATCACCGGCAGCGCGAGGCGAACGGCCAGCCCGGAGAGGTCCTCGCTGTCATTGATGGGCACCCGCCAGCCCCCTGCCCCTTCGATCAGGGTCAGGTGCTGGGGGCCTTCCAGCAGCGGCTCGACATGGCCTGCCAGTGCCGCCAGGGTGATGCCCCGGCCGTCCTGTTGCGCCGCCAGGTGGGGGGCGATGGCGGGAGCGAAGGCGAAGGGATTGACGACGGCATAGGCCACGGCCGGCTCGCTGCGCGACTGCAGGGCGAGCGCATCGTCGTTGCGCAGCCCTGCGCTGGTAAGCCGGCAGCCCGAGGCGACGGGCTTCAGGCCGAGGGTGGAGAGGCCTTGGCCTGAAGCCCGGGCCAGCAGGCCTGCGGTGACCAGGGTCTTGCCGGCGTCGGTGTCGGTGCCGGTGACAAAATAGGCAGGCATTGGACTCATTTCCTGTCGAGAATCAGCGTCAGGCGTGTGTAGCTCACCGGCAACCCCTGGGGCTCGCGCAGGGCTTCGAAGCGTCGGGTGGCGTGGGTCAGGTCCGCCCGGGTGACACGGGCATCAGGGCGTGCCGTCTGGGCGCCGATGCCTTGATGGAGGCCATCACCGCGGCCAGGTCTGGATAGAAGAAGCGCTCGACGCGCTCCTCCAAACGAATGCCGTCGAAGCCGGCCAACCGGGCACTGGCCAGGTGCTGCTCACGGGTGCGAAAGCCGAGCAGGCCGGAGGAGGACCAGGCGTGGCCCACTTCGGCCAGTGTGCCCGGCCCAAGGGTGTTGATCAGGGCTCGGCCACCTGGGCGCAGTACGCGCTGGATCTCCGACAGCACGCCATCCAGATCTGGGCACCACTGAATGGCCAGGTTGGAGAAGATGACGTCCTGTGTTGCCTGCTCCAATGGCAGCGCCCCGGCGTCGGCCTGGAGCCACTGGACGCGCTCACCATGGACGTCGCGGGCCTCGGCGAGCATGCCGGGGGCCAGGTCGAGGCCGGTTACCCGTGCCCTTGCCCCGTAACGAGAGGCCAGGCGCGAGCTCCAGTGTCCCGGGCCGCAGCCGAGATCGAGGATGGCTGTGGCACACGAGGGCAGGTGGCGCCAGAGTGCCTCGCCCATGGAGAGCTGCGCCCCGGCCAGGCTTGCATAGTGGGGTGCAGCACGGGAAAAGGCGTGGGCCACCCGGCTGTGCCACGCCTTGGCTTCGGATGGCGCGATGAAGCCCGTTGCCGTCATGATGCGGGCTCCTTGCCATGAACGGATGTACCGGCCTCGCATCCGGCGTGCCGGGCGATAGCCACCAGTCGGGATGCGAGCTGGTCGGGTCGGGTGAGCATCGGACAGTGCCCCGTTGCGCCGAACGTGACGTCGGCGGCGCATCGCGCAGCAGGGGAGAGCAGGGGGTCCTGCTGGCCTGCCATGTGCAGCACTCGGCAGGGTGGCGCGGCGAGCAGGTGGGCGATATCGAGCGTGGCCAGTTGGGTCAGCCCGGCAGAGAGCGTCGAGTGGGAGGCACTGGGCTGTCTGCCGATCAGGTCCAGCAGCCGCCGGTGGGCGGTGCGGGGGGCGGGCTCCCCCTGAAGCTGCCAGCGCAGGAAGTGCTGCCAGGTGGCTTTCGGGTTGCGTGCAAAGGCGCGGCGGAAGGTGGCCAGCTCCTCCGGCGTGACACCATCCGTGGCACAGAACCGGGCGCCCATTCCCAGCATGACCAGGGTGCGTGGTGGAGGCAGGTGCGCAAGCAGTGCACAGGCGAGCAGCCCACCCAATGACCAGCCGACCCAGACGGCATCGGCCGGTAGCGCCATTGCCATCCTGCGCCCAAGGCCGGCCATGTCTTCGGGGGCCAGCGTCTCCGGGGGGGGGTCGCCTGCGGGTGTATCGATGCCTTGGCTGGAATAACCGGGCCAGTCGGGTGTGGTGACCTGGATGTCGTCGGGCCAGTAGGGGGCGAGGGAGTGCCAGATCCTGGCATCGATACCCCAGCCGGAGAGCAGTACCAGGCGGGTCATTCCGCGCACTCCAGCTGCTGCAGTCCGGCCAGGGTTTCCAGCAGGCTATCGAGGGTGTCGTGGGTATGTCGCGCACTCAGGGTGATTCGCAGGCGCGCCTGGCCTGGAGGCACAGTGGGCGGCCGAATGGCGCCGACGAGAAAGCCCGCCTCCCGCAGCGCTGCGGCCCAGCGCAGTGCGGGCGCTGTC
>NZ_AZQX01000430.1:0-5203 GCF_000568385.1 Halomonas sp. BC04 | reverse complement strand
AATCGCCCATCCGATAGAAGAGCAGCACCTCGGGATGCTCGCGCTTGATTCTCAGATACTGGGTCATCATGGGCGTATGCTGGGCGCTGGCCTGTGACATGGGGGTCCTGTGCTGAGCGGTCGGTTCCGGGTCTCTGGCGTGGCGATGGTGCCATGGCCTGCATATCGCAGACAAAGGCGCTATTGTACGCAAAAGTCTACCCCTGCGCGCGGCCGACGTCAGGGGCCGGCCACCACCTCATGAAGGAGCGACACCATGGCACATCGCGCCGCCAGTCTGGCCAATCTCGACCTCATCACCCTTGCCGAGCGTTTGGGGCGACGCTGCCGGGAGCACGGTTTGAGCGTGACCGCTGCCGAGTCCTGCACCGGCGGGGGCGTCGCCAGCGCCATCACGGCCGTGGCCGGCAGCTCCGACTACTTCGAGACCGGCTACGTGACCTACTCCAATGCGGCGAAGAGTCGCCTGCTCGGGGTGCCGGAGTCGACGATCGCCCAGCACGGCGCGGTGAGTCGCGAGGTGGTCGAGGCCATGGTCGCCGGTGCCTGTCGCGAGAGCGGCGCAGGACTTGGCGTGGCGATCAGCGGGGTGGCCGGTCCTGATGGCGGCTCGCCGGACAAGCCGGTGGGTACCGTGTGGCTGGCCTGGGGCAATGCCGAGCAGCAGCAGGCCGAGCGGCTGCACTATCCCGGGGATCGCCGGGCGGTGCGCGAACGCGCAGTGCGTGACGCCATCGTCGGCCTGATCCGTCATATCGAGACCACTCATATCGACGCGACGTAGGCGCCACGCTTGGCGCGGGGCGATTTTTTCGCCATACTACTGTCCAACCATACAGTGTCCGGGCGACCCCTTATCGGTTTCGTCCGCCATTCCGATTGTCTGGCCAGCGAACGTCAGGACGGCCCTTGCGCCGCAAGCCCAGCAACCGAATTTTTGCCGACGAGTTCTACGAGGAGCGCCACATGGCACAGGAAGACAACCGTTCAAAGGCATTGAATGCCGCCCTTTCCCAGATCGAGCGCCAGTTCGGCAAGGGCACCGTGATGCGGCTGGGCGATACGCCCCGGGTGATCATGCCGTCGGTGTCGACCGGCTCCCTGGGCCTGGACATCGCCCTGGGTATCGGCGGTCTGCCGCTGGGGCGGGTCGTCGAGATCTTCGGGCCGGAATCCTCGGGCAAGACCACCCTGACCCTCTCGGTGATCGCCCAGGCCCAGAAGCAGGGCAAGACCTGCGCCTTCATCGATGCCGAGCATGCCCTCGATCCCAGCTATGCCGAGAAGCTTGGCGTCAACCTCGACGACCTGCTGGTCTCGCAGCCGGACACCGGCGAGCAGGCGCTGGAGATCTGCGACATGCTGGTACGCTCCGGCGGCGTCGACGTGATCGTCATCGACTCCGTGGCCGCGCTGACCCCGCGTGCCGAGATCGAGGGCGAGATGGGCGACTCCCACGTCGGCCTGCAGGCGCGCCTGATGTCCCAGGCGCTGCGCAAGATCACCGGCAACATCAAGAACGCCAACTGCATGGTGGTGTTCATCAACCAGATCCGCATGAAGATCGGCGTGATGTTTGGCTCCCCGGAGACCACCACCGGCGGCAATGCGCTCAAGTTCTACGCCAGCATACGCCTGGACATTCGCCGGACCGGCTCGGTCAAGTCGGGTGATGAGGTGACCGGCAACGAGACCCGGGTCAAGGTGGTCAAGAACAAGGTGGCGCCGCCGTTCCGCCAGGCCGAGTTCCAGATCCTCTATGGCAAGGGTATCTATCATGCCGGCGAAGTGGTCGATCTGGGCGTGCAGTGTAACCTGGTCGACAAGGCCGGTGCCTGGTACAGCTACAAGGGCAACAAGATCGGCCAGGGCAAGGCCAATGCCGCCCAGTTCCTCGAGGACAACCCGGCGGTGATGGAGGAGATCGAAAGCCAGATTCGTGGCCAGCTGCTGGCCACGGTAGAGCCCCGGGAGAAGGAGAAGGAGGCCGCCGCCGAGCTGGCCAATGACGCCGACGAAGGCAGCCTGCTCTAAGCCATGCTGGGGCAGCCGGATTCCGGTCGCGATACCTCCCCCAGGGAGGATGCCATTCGCCTGCTGGCCCGGCGCGAGTACTCTCGCGCCGAGCTGGTGGAGCGGCTGGCCGCGAAAGGGCACGATGCAGCCGTCATCGATGACTGCCTGGATGCCCTGGCCGAGCTGGGGCTGCAGTCGGATAGCCGTTTCGCCGAGAGCTTTCTGCGCTCCCGGGTGGCCCGGGGCCAGGGCCCGCTGAAGATTCGTGGTGAACTCTCCCGGCGCGGTATCGACCGCGCCACCCTTGAGGCCGCCTTTGCCGAGGCGGGTGACATCGACTGGTTTGCGCTGGCCTGTGATTCACTGGCACGGCGCTTCGACGGCCCCGGCGACTCGCCCCGCGAACGTGCGCGGCGGGATCGCTTCCTGGCCAGCCGTGGCTTCGATTTCGAGCAGCTGCGACATGCACTCGACCACGCTTGGAATTCAACGCAAGATTCGCTCTAGCCCGGACCAGCCCCTTCAGTCCCTTGACAACTACGCTATAATACCCCCCCTTTGCGAACGCCCCGGGTGGCGCTTCGGTGCGCCATGGCGCCCCTGCAGCGGCCTTGTTCGACGGGTCGCACCCGCTTGCCCGCCCGCCGGGTCACCACGCTCATCGCCACGGATATTCCATGAAAAGCGCAGACATCAGACAGGCCTTTCTGAGTTACTTCGAGGAGCACGGGCATACCGTCGTGCCGTCGAGCTCCCTGGTGCCGGGCACGGACCCGACCCTGCTGTTCACCAATGCCGGCATGGTGCCGTTCAAGGACGTCTTCCTGGGTCGTGACCCGCGCCCCTATGTGCGGGCGGCTTCCTCCCAGCGCTGCGTGCGCGCCGGCGGCAAGCACAACGATCTCGACAACGTCGGCTACACGGCGCGTCACCACACCTTCTTCGAGATGCTGGGCAACTTCAGCTTCGGCGACTACTTCAAGCGCGATGCGATCCGCTTCGCCTGGACCTTCCTCACCGAGACGCTGGGGCTGCCCAAGGAGAAGCTCTGGGTCACGGTGCATATCAGCGATGACGAGGCCGAGCGCATCTGGAAGGAGGAAATGGGCATCGACCCGGCGCGTTTCTCCAAGCTCGACGAGGACAACTTCTGGCAGATGGGCGATACCGGCCCCTGCGGCCCCAGTTCGGAGATCTTCTACGATCACGGCCCCGAGGTGTGGGGCGGCCCGCCCGGAAGCCCCGAGGAGGACGGGGATCGCTACATCGAGATCTGGAACCTGGTGTTCATGCAGTTCGACCGGGACGCGGCCGGCAATCTGAACCCGTTGCCCAAGCCCTCCATCGACACCGGCATGGGCCTGGAGCGCATCGCCGCGGTGATGCAGGGCGTGCATTCCAACTACGAGAT
This sequence comes from Halomonas sp. BC04, assembly GCF_000568385.1. Lineage (NCBI taxonomy): Bacteria > Pseudomonadati > Pseudomonadota > Gammaproteobacteria > Oceanospirillales > Halomonadaceae > Halomonas > Halomonas sp. BC04. The sequence goes on along the minus strand of NZ_AZQX01000430.1, from coordinate 1,776 downwards.
CGACCTCTTCCAGAACCTGCTCGAGGCGGCAGCACAGCGTACCGGTCATGCTGACACTCGCCACCCCTCGCTGAGGGTGATCGCCGACCATATCCGCTCCTGCGCTTTTCTCATCGCCGATGGCGTGCTGCCCTCCAACGAGGGGCGCGGCTATGTGCTGCGTCGGATCATCCGCCGCGCCATTCGGCATGGCCACAAGCTGGGCACCAAGGAAAACTTCTTCCACAAGCTGGTGGGCGCGCTGGACGTCGAGATGGGCGATGCCTATCCCGAGCTGCGCGAGGCGCGCCACCAGATCGAACGCATCCTGCTGAAGGAGGAGGAGCAGTTCGCTCGCACGCTTGAGCACGGCATGGGGCTCCTCGAGGAGACACTGGCCGAACTCGACGGCGAGGTGCTGCCCGGCGAGACGGTCTTCAAGCTCTACGACACCTACGGCTTCCCCTATGACCTGACCGCCGATGTCTGCCGCGAGCGCGGCGTGACCCTCGATGAAATCGGCTTCAAGCGTGCGCTCGAAGCGCAACGCGAACGGGCCCGGGCGGCCAGCCAGTTCGGCGCTGACTACCATGCGGCATTGGAACTCGAGGGCGAGACCGAATTTACCGGCTACGACCGGCTCGAGGACCAGGCCAGGGTCACCGCCATCGTCGACGGCGAGGGCAATGCCCTGGCCGCACTCGAGCCCGAGCAGCGAGGGGTCGTGGTGCTCGATCGCACGCCGTTCTACGGCGAGTCCGGCGGCCAGGTGGGCGATACGGGTTATCTGGACGTCGATGGGGGCCGCTTCCTGGTCACCGACACCCAGAAGCAGGGCGGGCACCACCTGCACCAGGGCGTACTGCTCGAGGGCAGTCTGAGCGTCGGCGCCGAAGTGCGCCCCCAGGTCGACGCCAGACTGCGTGGCGCCACCATCCGCAACCACTCCGCCACCCACCTGATGCACAAGGCGTTGCGGATGGTGCTGGGCGATCATGTGCAGCAGAAGGGCTCGCTGGTGACACCGGAGCGCCTGCGCTTCGACTTCAGTCACTTCGAGGCCATGACGCCCGAACAGCTCGCCGAAGTGGAGCGCCTGGTCAATGAGCAGATACTTGCCAATGCCCCGACCCGCATCGAGCAGATGACTCTCGACCAGGCCAAGGCCAGGGGAGCGGCGGCACTGTTCGAGGCCAAGTACGCTGACAGCGTACGGGTGCTCACCATCGGTGCCGACGGCTTCTCCATCGAACTGTGCGGCGGTACCCATGTGGCGCGCAGCGGCGATATCGGCTGTTTCCATATTATCAGTGAGCAGGGCATCGCCTCGGGCGTGCGTCGCATCGAGGCGATCACCGGCGAAGGAGCACTCGCCTGGTTCCGTGAGCAGGAGGCCAGGGTCAATCGCATCGGCGAGCGGCTCAAGGCCAAGCCGGAGCAGGTGGAAGAGCGCGTCGAGTCGCTGGTCGAGCGTAACCGCGCGCTGGAAAAGGAGCTCGAGCGGCTCAAGGCCAAGCTGGCCAGCGCCGCCGGCCGCGACATGCTCAGCGAGGCCCGCGAGATCGGCGGCGTCAAGCTGCTCGCCACGCAGCTCGAGGGTGTCTCCGGCAAGGAGCTGCGCGGCGTACTCGACCAGCTCAAGCAGAAGCTGGGTTCCGGTGTCGTGGTACTGGGCGTGGCGGACAAGGAAGCCGGCAAGGTGAGCCTGATCGCCGGCGTCACCGACGACCTGACCTCCCGCGTCAAGGCCGGAGAGCTGGTCAACCACGTCGCCTCCCAGGTGGGCGGCAAGGGCGG
>NZ_AZQX01000429.1:0-8970 GCF_000568385.1 Halomonas sp. BC04 | reverse complement strand
CGGTTTCCTCGTCTGCAGTGGTCGTGGAACGGTCACGGTCGACGATAACCCGGGCGTCAACCACGGCATAGCCATCGGCATGGGCGATCACGGGATTGAGGTCCAGCTCGGAAAGCTGCGGATAGGCTTCGACGATCCGCGATACCGTCAGCAGCAGGTCGATCAGTGCCTCCTTGTCCACGGCGGACTCGCCACGCACTCCGGAAAGGATCTTCTTCGCCTTGATCTGTTCGACCATGCTCCTGGCATCATGGCGCGTCAGCGGTATCGAGCGGAAAGCCACGTCCTCGAGTATCTCGACGAAGATGCCCCCCAGGCCGAACATCAGCACCGGGCCGAAGATGGGGTCGCGGATCACCCCGACGATCACCTCCACCCCCTTCCTGGCCATGGGTGTCACCAGCAGCCCTTCGATATCCGCATCGGGATCGTAGGCCCGACAAGCGTCCAGAATCTCAGCTCGGGCCTGCCGCAGGGCTGGCTCACCGACCAGGTTGAGCTTGACGCCACCGGCGTCGGACTTGTGCAGGATGTCCCTGGAGACCACCTTCATGGCCAGCGGCGTATCGCCTGCGGCACCACGGAACCGAGCGGCGGCCTCGACCAGTTCCTCCTCGCTGCGAACCACGAGTTCAAGGGGTACATCAATGCCATGGTCGCGCAGCAGTTGTTTGGCTTCGTACTCGAACAGGTCGCGCCCTTCGGCCTGGGCGCGGGCGAACAGGGCGGAAAGCGCCGGCTGCGGTTCCACGGACGTTTCAGGTGCCTGGCTGTGGCTCTGGGCCAGGTACTGGCCCCGCTCGCCCAGGGCCGCCAGCACCCTGACCGACTGCTCGATGGAGGCGTAGATGGGCAGGCCCGCCTCGTGCAGACGGCGCAGGGCAGGCGGCTTGATCGGCGTGTAGAGACTATAGATCACCAGCGGCTTGGTGGTGGCCTTGGAAAGATCCACCATGCCTCGGCGCCGCGCATCTCGTCGCCCAGCAACGACTCGGCGAAGCGGATGCTGTAGCCGCCGAACATGCCGACCAGGAAGACGCTGTCGACATTGTCGTCCTCGGCCACGATCTCCATGCAGGTAGCCAGCAGGGAGGGGTGGGCGTCCGTGGAGCCGGCCACGTCCACCGGATTGACCGTGGACGCCTGGGGAATGAGGATGTCGCGCAGGCGCTGGCGCGTGGTGTCGGAGAGCTCGGCGAGCTCAAGCCCCGCTTCGGCGAGTCGGTCGGAGGCAATGGTCGCCTGGCCGCCGCCATCCGAGATCACGGCAACACGCTTGCCCCGGGCCTTCTGCAACAGACCCAGCCCCTCGGCCACCGGCAGGATCTCGTCGGAATACTGTACGACGCTGACCCCGGCCTGGCGCAGCAGGTCTACGGTCATGGCATAACTGCCAGCCAGGGCGCCGGTGTGGGAGCTGGCGGCCTTCTGTCCCTGCTCGGTGGAGCCGGACTTGTAGACCACCACCGGCTTCATGGCGGTGACATCCCGGGCCACTTGCAGGAATTTGCTGCCATCCCGGAAACCTTCCACATAGAGAGCAGCGACCCGCGTGTTCTCATCCTCGCCCAGGTAGCGAAGGTAATCATTGAAGCCGATATCGCTCTGGTTGCCCGGCCCCACATAGGTGCTGAAGCCTACCTGGCCGTTGTGCTGTGCCTCAAGTGCCAGCGACAGCAGCATGTTGCCGGACTGGGAGATGATGCCCACATCGCCCGCCTTGACGTTGTCGAGCGCCAGCAGGTTGATCCGGTGGTGCAGATTGAACACGCCCGACGTATTGGGGCCGATGATGCGTACCCCGTGCGCCTCGGCCCGGGCCATCATCTCGCGCTCCAGGGCCGCCCCTTCGTCGCCGATCTCGGCGAATCCGCTGGCGAGTATCACCGCTCCCTTGATGCCACGCCGGCCACACTCGGCGATCAGGGCCGGCACGGTGGCGGCCGGGGTGCAGATCAGGGCGAGCTGTGGATTGCCCGGAATGGCCGTCACCGACGGCCACGCCTTAACCCCCAGGATCATGTCGGCCTTGGGGTTGACCGGGTAGATGTCGCCTTTGTAGCCGTCCTTGACCAGGCCCACCATGGCCTTGTAGCCGCGCTTGGTGGGGTCGCTGGAAGCGCCGATGATGCAATGCCGGTCGGCGCCAGGATGTCATGGAGCGGGCTGCGGGTCGGCAGGTGTCCTTCGATGGGATTCATGTCTCGCTTACCTTGGCCTGTCACTGGCCCTTGAAGTTCGGGGAACGTTTCTCGGCGAAGGCGTCGACGCCCTCCTGCCAGTCTTCGGTGGTCGAACAGGTGAAGACGGCATCCAGCTCCTGCTGCAGCTGCCCTTCCAGGTCGGTATGTCCACCCTGGTTCACCAGGCGCTTGAGCATGGCGATGGAGACCGGTGCCTGCTTCGCCAGGTCCCCTGCCAAACGGTGGGCCTCATGCAACAGCGAATCCTGGGGCCAGCTCGAAGTGGCCAAGCCGATTCGCGTCGCCTCCTCGCCATCGATACGCCTACCGGTGAAGAGCAGTTGGCGCGCCATGCTCAACCCCACCAGCTGCGGCAGGATCTTGGAAACACCGCCGCCGACACAGGTACCGATGCTGGTTTCCGGGAAGCCGATCTGCGCGTCGTCAGCCATGACAATGAAGTCACAGGAAACCGCCATCTCGGCGCCCGCGCCCAGGGCATAGCCGTTGACGGCAGCAATCACCGGCTTGCGCAGGCGGAGGATCGCTTCACAGACGTCATTGCCGAGCTGCAGGTACTGACGACGCTGGAACAGTGTGCGCTTGGCACCTCCATGCTCTTTCATGTCGGCACCGACACAGAAGGCGCGCCCCTCACCGGTCAGGATAACGGCACGGATGTCGTCATCCGCCTCGGCGCTGTCCAGCGCTTCCAGCAGGTCGGTATAGAGGGCTTCCACGACGGCGTTGAGGCGATGGGGGCGATTGAAGCGTATCTCCATCACACCACCCTGCCGGGCAATGTTCAGGGTTTCGGGACTGGGGCTGGATTGGCTCATGGGCTAAGCGGTGACTCTCATGATGGAACAGTGGCAGAAGGAGGATCCATAACGCCCGAAGCAGATATTTCGAGCGGAAACAAATGTGCCGTTATTCGAAAATAATGACACATCTGTTTTGTGGAGAATCCTAGCCAAGCTTGACCCGGGCGTCAATACGCACGTGCTGAAAAACAACAGAAAGAGGTACGAATGTTTCATTCCTTGACGTGAACCATGGGGTACAATACGACCTACGGCTTTCGGCCGCCCGCACCGTGCCACTGGGTAATACGCCCCTTGCAGGAGACCGACGTGCTGGAACACGAATCGCAGAGCGTTGAAACGCAGGATGAGGTGCCCAGGCCGCCATCGAGCCTGGATGCCGTGAATCAGCAGCTGGCCGCTGTCTATCCGGAGCTCAGCCCACAGCTGAAGCTTGCCGCCGGCTATGTGCTGGAACATCCGGTGGAAATCGCCTTCCAGTCGATCCGCAAGTCGGCGGCGGCGGCTCGGGTAACGGCCTCGACGCTGGTGCGCCTGGCCAAGCGACTGGGGTTCGACAGCTACGAGCAGTTTCGCGAGGTATTCCAGTCGGCGGTGCAAGCAAGCCCGGTGGAGCTTTCCGGGCGGGCCAGCAATCTGCGCAACCTGGCCAGCCAGACCGATGACCAGGTCTTTCTCGACGTGGGCGATGCGGCCTTCGACAATATCGGCCGGCTCTTCACCGCTGATACCCAGGCCCGGGTCCGCGATGCGGCCAGGATGCTGCTCGGCGCCGAGAAGATCGCCGTGGTGGGGTTTCGGGACACCTTCGCCTGCGCCTACCACTTCGCCTACGTGGGTCGTATCGCCATGCCCAACATCCAGCTCATACGCGGACAGGAAGGCGGGCTATTGACCGAGCTGGCACCCTTTGGCGAAAAGGACCTGGTGGTGGCCTTCGGCTTCGAGCCCTACTGCGGTGAAACCATGCGTGCCCTCGATATCGCCCGGGCCAATGGTGTCCGTCCCATCGTGGTGACCGACACGCTACGCTCCCCCCTGGTGCCAGGCGCCGCCATCACCTTCACCGTGGCCAATGCCACGCCGCACTTCTTCCCCTCGATCCTTTCCGCCATCACCCTGATCGAAGTGCTCCTCGCCGAGTGCGTGGCCTTCGGCCCCGACGGATTGGTCGATAACGTGGCGAGTTTCGAGTCACGAATGCGTGAGATGGGGGCCTACGTCAGCAATGAATAACCCACACAAGACGCCGCCGGCCCTGGAACAGGAACCGGCGGCGCAAGGCGAACCAGAACGGTTTGTGGCGTTGCGATCAGGGCAACAGGATAGTGGAGCCGGTGGTTCTGCGACTTGCCAGGTCATCCTGGGCCTTGCCCGCCTCGGCCAGTGAGTATGTCTGACCGATATCGATCGTGATCTGTCCGCTCTTCAGCATGTCAAACAGCTCATTGGCCATCATCTCCAGGCGCTCACGGGTGTCGGCATAGCCATTGAGACTGGGGCGAGTCACGAAGAGCGAGCCTTCTGGTTGAGGATCCCGATGTTGACGCCCTCGACCGCGCCCGAGGCGTTGCCGAAGCTGACCATCAGCGAACGCGGCTTGAGGCAATCGAGCGAGACCTCCCAGGTGTCCTTGCCCACCGAGTCGTAGACCACATCCACCATCTCGCCATTGGTCAGCTCGCGTACCCGCTCGACAACGTCTTCCCTGGTGTAGTCGATGGTCGCCCAGGCGCCGTTCTTCTCGGCGAGGGCGGCCTTTTCCGGCGAACTCACGGTGCCGATCAACTTCACACCCAGTGCCTTCGCCCACTGGCAGGCAATGGAGCCGACGCCGCCGGCCGCGGCGTGCCACAGGATCGTCTCACCGCCCTTGAGGGGGCAGGTCTGGCGCAGCAGGTACTGAACCGTCAGACCCTTGAGCATGCAGGCGGCAGCGGTTTCCACATCGACGCCCTCAGGCAGCACCACCACCTTGTCGGCAGGCAGCACATGATAGTCGGCATAGGCTCCCAGTGGGCCCTGGGCATAGGCGACACGGTCCCCCGCCTTGAGGTGCGTCACGCCCTCACCCACGGCGTCGACCACGCCGGCCCCTTCGGTACCCAGGCCGGACGGCAGCGATGGCGCCGGGTACAATCCGGTACGGAAATAGATATCGATGAAGTTGAGGCCAATGGCGTGATTCTTGATGCGAGCCTCACCGGGCGCCGGCTCAGCAGGAGTCACCTCCTGCAGTTCGAGAACTCCGGCCCTCCGGTACGAGCAAACTGGATACGCTTGGCCATGGCGTCATATTCCTTGTTCAGTGAATGGAGTGTGCCCCATCCAAACGCCGAATCAGGCAGCGGTCAAGGGTGGCGGGGGCGGTTTGGCGCGGGCACTGGCCAGGTTCAGCCGGGAAACGCCGCCAGGGCGGCGACGAAACGGCTCTTTTCCTGCTCGAAGAAGCGGGGATCATGCTTGAAGCGGCGCAGAATCGCCGCTTCATCGAAGTTCAGCGCCGGCTCCAGTTCGCTGATAGCCTGGGCCGGATGTCCCTGGGCCAGCCCGATGCGCCGCCCGCCGGGGGCGGCGAACCAGCGCGAGATACCGCAGCGCCGGTAGAAAGCTTCGGTTTCCTGGTCGCCGGCCTCCACCCGCAGCGGCGCCTTGAGCGCGAGCTCCCGTATCAGCCGCCGCTCACTCTCGCGATCACCGCTGGGCGAGGCACTCAACCCCAGCACCATGCCGGCTCCCGACTCGTCGAGCACCAGCAACGCCAATGCGCCGGGGCGCTCCTGATCATCGACCAGTCCCCACAGACGAGCGGCTTCGTGGGCGAAAAGCACCTGTCGAGCGCCCGAGAAGGTAACCAGTGGCGTCAGCCCTGCTTCTCGGCCATAGATATCGGCACACAGCCTGGCAAGCCAGGCATCGCGCTGTTCGTCACGCTCGGGGGTCATCACCTTCATGCCATGCCTCACTGCATCGTTCAAAGCCCGCAAGCCTAGCATAATCTGGCGCGGCTCCGCCCGTGCCACAGGCGTCCAGAGTCGCTATTCTGTCACCTGTTGCCATTAGACTGCCCAGGCCGCTCACGGAGTCACTGAATGCCGCCACACCCCGACATCGCCCTGCCCCGCTTGATCGCCCACCGGGGACTTTCTGCCCACGCACCCGAGAACACCCTGGCTGCCGTAAGGGCCGCCTTCGACATTGGCTGCCACTGGGTGGAGCTGGACGTCCAGCTGCTCGGCGACGGCACCCCGGTGATCTGGCACGACCCGACCCTGAAGCGCTGCTCGGATGGCCATGGCCGGCTCTCGCGACTCAGCCTGGCCGAGGCACGCGAGCTCGACGTCGGCGCCTGGTTCAGCGATGCCTTTCGCGGCGAGCGCATGGCCACGCTTGCCGACATGCTCGACCTGCTGGCAAGCCTCCACATGGGCGTCAATCTCGAGCTCAAGGTCGGTCGCAACCGCAGTGGCAGCGAACTGGCCGACGCCGTGATACCACGCCTGCTCGAGGCACTGCCCGCAGAGCACATCATCCTCTCCTCCTTCGACATGGCCGCGCTGCACCACGCCAGATCGCTGGCCGACGCATCACGCCTGCCCATCGGCGTGCTCACCGAAGCCATTCCGCAGAAGTGGCAGTCTCGCTGCGAGGCGCTCGATGCCATCAGCGTGCATACCGACTGGACGCGACTTACGGCCCGGCGGGCCCGGGAGATCAAGGATGCCGGCTACCGGCTGCTCTGCTATACCCCCAATGACCCGGCTGCCTTCGCCCGCCACTGGCTCTGGGGAGTCGACAGCGCCATCAGCGACGATCCGGGCTGCTTCGCCGGTATCGCACCGCCCCCGGCCCTGCCTACCCCGCCTTGACGCACCGCCCCTGACGGCATCGCGGACAATGATCGGGCCGGCAAGGCCTTGTTACTGCCTTGCGCAATACCTGGCACAAGCGGGAACCACCGATCATGCCAGACTCGCGACAGTACAACGGGCCGACACTCGGGGTGTCGGCCCGTTGAAGGGTGGCATTACCGCCTCAAGGTCAGGCGCTAGCGCGCCGCAGGCTGCGGGTCGGCTGTGTCGTCAGGCTCGACCACCATGTCATCCTCGACATGGATCGGTTCCTGCTCTTCCGCCTCTCGGGCGCCACGGGCGCGGTGCTCGATCAGGAAGTAGAGGATCAGGCCGATACCCAGCCCCCAGGCCGCCCCATGGGTCGCCAGCACCACGCCCATGATCCCCGCCACGCCCATGGCCGTGGCATTCTTGATCTGCTCCACCGCCACGGCAATGCACAGGTAGCCGGTAATCAGCAGGGTGATTGACAGTGCGATGGGCAGCACCGGGCGGAAGAAGGTCACCAGGGGCAACAGAAACAGGGCGAAGAAGCGACGATCCAGAACACGCCGGTGCCGGAGTAGATGGTATCCATGGTCTTGCGACCGTAGCGGTAGCGCTCGGTGACCGTCGCCATGCCACCGGTGAACAGCGGCCCGGCCAGGCCCGGGTAGGGGGCCAGCAGCGAGTGCATCAAATTGCGCAGCCCGGTGATCAGGTGTACACGGTCGATATTCACCTCAATCTTCTCATCCGGGCGCAGATGGTCGACGCGCTTGAGCAGCGTCTGACCCACCACGATATCGCCGAAGGCGATGATATAGGCAATGATCGCCGTGGGGATGGCCGCCACCATCAGCTCGATACCCGGTGCACCGATGGAGAACGGCAGGTAGGCCCAGATACCCGCGAAGTCGGGCACGGCAATGCCCCACTCAACGGTCGGCATCGAGTATTCACCGACACCCCAGCCGATCGCCATGGTAATCAACATGCCCGGCACCATGCCGAAAGCCACGATATTGCGCGCCCAGCGGTACTTCTCGGCCAAGTCGCGGAAGGAGAGCGAAAAGAGGACGTAGAGCGTGATCAGCCCGCCGATACCCAGCGAAATCGGGGTGTTATAGAGTCGTCCGCCTTCGACGATCTCGCCGCTGATCGCTGCGATACCGGCGCCCAGCAGGATCCCCGCCTTGATCGAGGCCGGCACGTTGTTGACCAGCTTGGTGCCCAGCCGAGTCACGGCCATGAACAGGAAGATCGCCGTCACCATCAGCTGCAGCGCCACCATGGCGCGAATCGCCTCGGGCCCCGGTTCAAAGTCACCGATGAACAGCAGCACCACCGGAATCGCCGGCGTGATCCAGCCGGCGATGAAGGGCACCCCCAACAGCGGTGGCAGCATGAAGCCGATACCGCACACCACCACGAAGGCAAGCCCCACCTCATAGGGGACGCCGAGATACTGCTCCAGCAGCGGAATCATGCCCAGGGAGATGACGAACATCACCATGGCCTGGATGGTTTCGGGTATCGCCCACTTGAAGTGGATGAAGGGCAGGCGGACCTTGAAGGGTCCCAGCGGCCAGTAGGGATGTTCCTGGCCATATTCGCGTTTGAGCAGCACGTTGGTACCTCAGCGGTTCTGTTTGTTCATCAGCAATCCTGTGTTGACGTTGTTGTTGTTGGCATGGTCCCGGCGGTTTTACGCGGCCGATGCCGGCAAGAACATACGACCTTGGCCGAAGAGAAATTCGTAACATTGTCTACACAAAATGATTACATACGAACCTCATCAGCCAAACGCCATGAGAAACCGGGATATTTCCGCAATATTGTCGACACGATGCCTGCCAATTCGATGCCGTTTACGTCAACGTCAATCATGTCAGTCGAGTCCAGGAAAACTCGACGAGGGGCATGAAGCAGGCGCGCCATGAGACCTTGTTCTACGAAAGGATGAGGGCGTAACAGGGGTATCGATCAGCGATCGAGGAGTGAATCCAGCCAGGCTGTATCAAGGTGGGCTTCCATGGCATCGGCCAGCCGGTCCAGGCCGCGTTCCCGACAGGCGCCTCGATCCACGCGCGCCGGAGTGTGCCATGCCCAGGGCGTGAAGCAGTGCAT
>NZ_AZQX01000428.1:0-15238 GCF_000568385.1 Halomonas sp. BC04 | reverse complement strand
CTACACCTTTCACGGCTACGAGACTGGGACGAGCCCGGCGACAATCGAATCCAGGTGCCAGTGGCCGTGATCGAGCCCGATAACGGCGAGGCGGAGGAGATGCCGGTGTTCTTCTTCCCGGGTGGGCCGGGCTACTCTTCGCTGGGCCTTCGCGACTACATGGAGCAGTTGCGCAAGGACATCGGCAACCGCACGTTGGTGACGATGGACCACCGCGGCTTCATTCATGCCGAACCGGCGCTGGAGTGCCCCGATTACGCGGCCGTATCGCCGTACCACAACATCATCCACACCCCGGCGATCACCTCGTCGCTGAAGCCGATGAAACGTCTGGAGGCGATCACCCGCGAGGTGGAGGCCTGCTACCAGAAGCTCACCGAGGAGGGCATTGACGTCGCCAGTACAACCAGTATGCCGTGGCGCGTGATGTGGAAGAGATACGCCAGCTGCTGGGATACGATGTCATCGACGCCTTCGGTTCCTCGACGGGCAGCGGCACCGTGCTCTCCTTCATCCAGTACCATCCCGACAGCATTCGCGCCGCGATCCTCGGCTGGCCCTGGTTCAACCATCTGCGCAACCGGCCGCCGGTGGACGAGTTCTATACCGCCAAGCAGACCTTCACCGATACGCTGTCGCTGTGTGCGTCAGAAGACGAGGCATGCCGCGAGATGTTGCCCAACTGGATGCTGGCCCTCGATAGCGCGCGCCGTACCCTGGATGGCCGGCCCTACGTGGTCGATGTCGGGGACGACGCCGGCAATGGCGAAACGCTCTACTTCGATGGTGCCGCCTTCCTCGACACGCTCTACCTGATGCTCCCCGCGGTCTATGCCGAGCTGCCCAGTATCCTTGCCGATATCGAGGCGGGCGACTATGCACGGCTGGAAGAGTTCTTCCTGATCGAACACTACGATCCCGAGCCTGAAGCCCCCAACTATGCGCTGGGCTACTTCCTCGCCCATGTGTGCAATGACATGGGCACCAACCGGCCCACCCGGGAGGATTCTATCGCCGCCGTGCAGACCGAGCCGGCCATCCTGGGCTTCGAGCCCCCGTGGGTCTGTGGCTGGTGGGGCGAAGACGGAGCCGTACCCGCCGAGCACAACGATCCACCGGTATCGGATACCCCGGCCCTGGCGATTCATGGCCAGATGGACCCCTGCTGCGGCACGCGCTGGAGCGAGCATGTTCGCAAGACCATGCCCAACCTGCAGTACGTCGAATTTCAGGGGCTGGGGCACAACCCCGTCAACGAGTGTCGCTCCACCATGATCAACGCCTTTCTCGACAGCCCGAACGAGCCGGTCGATGACAGTTGCAGGAACGAGGTGGAACTGGAGCCCTGGGTCATTGAGCCGGCACAATAGCGGTCTCCACCAGGCCTCTTTACTCGCCGGCCAGAGGTTTTTCCACATGCGCCAGCATCCTGGCGAGACAGTCATGCTAAGCCTTGAGCTGTTCTCGCTGGATGCAGGCTAAGTGAGCTAGAGCGAAAGTGAGGCCATGGAGCCTGGAATTGACAGCGTGACTTGTCATTCTGTTCAGGCACCCACATAAGGCCCCTACGGTCTTCGCGTTACCAGCCAGTGGGTGATGCCGAGCGCAAGTACGACGGCCGCGATCGCCATGATTTCCATCGCAGTGACGTAGTCGGTGTCCATGATGATCACCTTGCGGGCGATTGCCATGAGCGCAGTGGCGATGACCAACTGGATCGGCAACATGTTGGTGCCCAGATAAAGACGAATGTTGATGAAAATCTCGATGGCGATGAGTACCACCATGAAGGCACTAAAGATGGCGAAGATATCGCTCACCTCAAACAGCATGAAGGGGGGCGTCATCAGCCGGGTGTACAGCATGTAGACCACGTCGATCACACCCCAGATAATGACCAGTACCATCAGGATGGACAGCACCTTGACAGCGAAGCGTATGATGCGGTGCAGGTGCCTGACCAGAGGGTCTTCGTGCTCCTCCGGCAGTTCATCATGGTAAAGGCGATGCTTCAGCAAGCGCTTGGAGTCTTGTACACGCGACTCTTCCATTGGACCACCCTTCGGGTTCGTCAGGCCTTGTTGCCACTCCGTTGGATCATGAAGGATGGAAGAAAGTTGCCGAGCACGTTCACAAGATCCTGCCCAGCCTGCAGCAAGTCGAATGCCGGGGGGGAGGGGGAAGGGCCATTCCAGCAAGGCTGCTACGTGAGTGAGTACTGACTGGGGCGTGTGCCTTACCCCTGCTATGCTGAGGCGAAATTAAGTCGCAGGGAATCGACCATGTTCATCGAGATAATTAGAAACACCCCCCTATGGGTATGGCCGTTGCTGTTGTTTCTGCTCTTCAGGGGCTACCAGCAGAGCCAGGATCGCACCGTCGGCCTTTCCAAGCTGGGCATCCTTCCGGCGATCTTCCTCTTCCTCGGTTTCTACGGCCTCATTCATGCATTCGGCGCCCATCCGCTCAACCTGGCACTCTGGGCGCTCGGCATCGGCCTTGCCGTGCTGCTTCACCTCAAGCTCGAACTTCCCAGGGGCGTGCGGTTCTCCCCGCAAGAGCAGGCCTTCCACGTACCGGGAAGCTGGCAGCCGCTCGCCCTCATGCTGGCTATCTTCTGCGCCAAGTTTGCGGTAGGTGTCATGGTGGGCATGCAGCTAGCCATCGCCGATACGGCCATCTTCGCCGCCGCCGTCAGCCTGGTCTACGGCTCCTTCGGTGGCATGTTCCTGGGGCGAGCGGTTGTCATCTGGCGAAGCGCGCATCTGGCCCATGTCGAGCGGACTTGAGGAACGCAGATTCCGATACGATCTGCCGCAGACTTCGCCAAACGGCATAGGGTAGAGGTCTCACGACCGAAGCGGCGGCGCGTTCCAGAAGTCCCGTTTGATATCACAATCACCGCCCTTGAGGTCTCCCGCTGCCCGCCAATGAATGATGAAAAATATGCAGGACGAAGCACTTTTTCGCAGATTGGCAGTGGGCTGAATGGTATTTAATGCAATAAATTAAATATATCTTTTGGCGTAATACGTGCGATATGAATAGTTATCAGCATCGTTGGCTCGTCTTTCAGTCTGGTGTTATTCATGGTTGATATGCCGCTCAAAAACCAACCGGAGACGGCCGAATGACATGAATTTGTCCGGTGGCGTAAAACAAGGGACCCCGATACACTCCTTGCAGGAGGCACGCTTTTTCATTCTCCGCGGCTTACAAGCAAGAATCGACTGCCCCTCCTGGGACGCGCTTTCGTCGGGAAGCTTCCCTTCCTCCACAGTGACCCCATGTTTCAAGGTGAGTGATGATGAATGACCTGACAGGAAAAGTGATTGCAGTCACCGGTGGTGCGGGTGGTATCGGCGAGGCTACCGCTCGTATGGCGTATTCCCAGGGGGCGAGTGTGGTCTTGACCGACCTGGAGGCCGCTTCGGTTGAAGCCATAGCGGCGTCCCTGGGTGAGCGAGCGGTGGGGCTCGCCGTCGACGTGAGCAAGCGTGAAGACAATGAACGGATGGTAACTGCTGCGTTGGAGCGTTTTGGTCGCCTGGACGGGGTGTTCCTGAACGCCGGCGTCGAGGGCGAGGTCGGTCCCTTTGACAGCCGTACCGATAGCGCCTGGGAAAAGGTTTTCGCGGTCAACGTCCATGGCGTTCGCTTTGGTGTGGAAGCCTCCCTGCGGGCGTTGCGCCAGGCTGGCGGGGGTAGCATCGTGATCACATCCAGCGTGGCCGGCTTGCGGGGTGCCTCGGGCCTTTCGCCCTATGCGAGCAGCAAGCACGCGGTGGTCGGTATGATGCGATGCCTGGCGGCGGAGCTTGGTCCGGAAGGCATACGGGTCAATACGCTGAATCCCGGTCCGGTGGACAACCGCATGATGCGTTCCATCGAGGAGCAGGCGAACCCCGGGCATGGCGAGGAAGTGCAAAAGATGTTCGCTTCCCGGGTGCCATTGGGCAGATACGTCACCAACGAGGAGTGCGCGGCGATGGCAGTATATCTGCTCTCGGATCTGGCCTCGGGTTGCAATGGCAATACCTACGTGGTCGATGGCGGCTACTGTGCCAGTAGCGCTGGCAATTTGCGCCGTCAATGACATTCGGCATGGGCGCCCAACCGGGCGCGCCAGCCGCATCCAGAACAACAAGCCGGGAGAGGCAATGACGACTTTCAAGACAGCCTTCGTGACCGAGACCGACAAGGCAGAATGGCGCCCACTGTTCGACGGCTATGCCGAGTTTTACGGTGTGCCGATGGAAGATTCCACCGCCGACACCGTCTGGGGTTGGCTGCTGGCCCCCGATCATCTGCTGGAAGGCATCCTTGCCAGGGATGAGGGTGGCAGGGCGGTTGGTTTCGTCCATGTGCGCGCCTGCCCCAGGCCCCTGGGCGGCTGTGACGTCGGCTTTCTCGACGACATGTTCGTTGCCCCCGACGCGCGAGGCAGCGGCGCGGCCGAGGCGCTGTTCACGGCCCTGAAGGAGCTCGCGGAAGCGCGTGAATGGCCGGCGATCCGCTGGATCACCCAGCACTACAATGAGCGGGGCCGTGCCTTCTACGACCGCTACACGGATGGGCCGAGCGACTTCATCATGTACCAGTGGAAGCAGGAGTAGGCTAGGCGCTGACGCGTCCCGGCACTGGCCGGCCAACCTGGTCCGCAGCCCAGATCAAGAACTGTGGGATGATGCCGATACAGCAGTATGAGTCAGCGAACGGGGGCAGTGAATGACACTTGGCGACGGCGTGGTGTCGAGTTCCGCCTACCAGGCGCTACTCGATAAGGTCAGCGAGCTCGAGAAGGCTGAGCGGGTCCAGCGAGCGCTCTATGCCATCTCTGAACTGGCCGGAGCACAGTTGGAGATGAGCGAGATGCTCAGCCGGCTGCACGGCATCATTTCCGAGCTGATGTATGCGGATAATTTCTTCATTGCCCGTTATGACCATGACTCGCAACAGGTCCGATTCCTCTATTTTGCCGATGTCGCGACGCCATTCTCGGATGTCACGCCGGCCGGGATGGATGCGCCGATTCCACTGGATGAGCTCGAGTACAGCCTGACCTGGTATACGATTCGCCTGGGCAAGCCGCTTCGCGGCACCCTCGACAAGATCGGTGCCGAATTGCCCGGTGAGTTCAGGCCGCTTGGGGTGACCCCGAAGGACTGGCTGGGCGTTCCCATGCTCGAAGGGAGCCAGGTGCACGGGATTCTCGTCGTTCAGCACTATGAAGAGGCTGCGGTATACGGGCCTGACGACCAGGCTCTCCTGAGCTTCGTGGCCAGCCATATCCTGACGACGCTGCAGCGGCGAGAAAACCTGGAGAACCTCGAACGGGCGGTTGCACTGCGCACCAGGGAGCTGGCCGAGGCCAACACCAAGCTGCTCCGGGAGATCGCACAGCGCAAGCGTAACGAGCTGATTCAGCGGGCGCTCTATCATATTGCGGAGCAAGCAAGCGACACCGGCCGGGAAAAGGATTTCTACCGCACCATCCACTACCAGTTGGGCAGCTTGCTCTATGCTGACAATTTCTTCATCGCACTGTTGGTTGACGATGGCAAGGCGATCGACTTCGCTTACTATGCCAACGATTACGACCCGCCGAGCCCGAAGCGGCGCCTTCGCGATGGCTTGACCGAACATGTCTTGCGCCTCGGCGAGGATGTGCTGCTCGACGAGCGCCAGATTGCGGCACTCGAGGCCGAGGGCAGCATTGCCATTACCGGCCGTCGCCCCCACTCCTGGCTCGGCGTGCCGCTTCGCTGTGAAGGACGGGTACTGGGGGTCATGGCCGTGCAAAGCTACCGCGATGACACCCTTTATCAACGGGAGGATTCGGAGCTCCTGCGGTTCGTTTCCAGCCAGATCGCCAGCAGCCTTGAACGCAAGCGTGCCCTGGCCTCTCTGCGCGAGGCCAAGGCGACTCTGGAGCTAAGGGTGCGGGAACGCACCTGGGAGCTGGAAAAAGAGATCGCCACCCGCAAGGGCGTGGAACAGCAACTCAAGCATGAGGTGATGCACGACCACCTGACGGGCCTGCCCAATCGGGCGCATCTGTTAGAACGACTCGAGCAGTTGTCAGTTCGGCGCGAGGAGGATGGGGAAAGGCGAGGGTTCGCCATCATGTTCCTGGATGTCGACAGCTTCAAGGCGATCAATGATGAGCATGGCCACATCATGGGAGACATGGTGTTGAGGGAAATCGCCGAGCGCCTGAAATATAGCGTCAGACCACCCGGCCTGGCGGCCCGCCTCTCCGGCGATGAGTTCGCTATCCTGCTGGAGGGCATCGAACATGACGACGAAGCCGTCTCGGTCGCCACTCGATTCCTGCGTACCCTGGAGTCTCCCGTTTTACTGGGAGGCATCAGCCTGGACGTTGCCGTGAGCATAGGGATTGCCACTCACGACGAGACGGTAATAATGCACTCCGACTTGCTGGGAAGGGCGGACAAGGCGATGTACCAAGCCAAGAGCGAAGGACGCAGCCTATATCGCCTGTACGCTTCCAGCAGCGAAACCCCGCCGGAAAACTACTGACATAGTGCCGCTGCACGCTGTCACTGTTCGAGCGCCGGCTCTGGCGGTTCGGCGGGATGTTCAAGCTGAGAATATGAGCCGCCGCAGACGCAGTTGCGCCCATTCGACTTGGCCCGGTAAAGCCGTTCATCGGCGACTCGGCTGAGCGTATCCAGGTCCATCCCGTCGGGGCCGTATTCGGCGACGCCGATGCTGACGGTGAGTTTAAGGATCTTGTCCTGGTGCTCGATGGCCAACTGTTCCAGGCTCTGGCGCAGCTCCTCCGCAACGGCGACAGCGCGTTCGCCATCGGTGTTGTTCAGCAGTACCAGGAATTCCTCGCCGCCAAAGCGTGAGATCAGGTCGATCTCCCGCAGGCGCTCCCGCAGCATACGGGCGAAGGCCACCAGCACCGTGTCGCCGGCCTCGTGACCGTGCTCGTCGTTGATCCGCTTGAAGCGATCCAGGTCCAGCATCAGTACCGAAAACGGGGTTCCATTGCGCTGCGCTTGTGCCCGTTCCCACTGGAAGACATCGTTGAGACGCATGCGATTGGCCAGCCCGGTCAGCGGATCGACCGTTGCCAGGCGCGTCAACTTCAGCTCGGACCGTTCACGGGTGCGTTCATAGAAGTGTGACATGCCCAGGGTGGTCAGTGCGGCGATGATGGCGTTGGACAGCACCTCCACCCGAACGAGTTCGGGGGTGCCGCCAAAGCGGTACAAAAAGATGGCGCCGCCAACCCCCATGTAGCCCAACGAGAGCAGCAGGCCTAACTTGGAACCGAGCAAGAGATGGGTAATGAGCGGGATGATCAGCAGCCAGATGAAGGCGAACGGCGAGATTTCCGGGCGGCTCAGCAGCAGGATCGTTGCTGACAGTAATATCAGCATGAAGCGCAGACACCATGCCTGAACGCGCTGCGTGCGACGAACCACGACCAGCAGGCCAGCGGCGAAGACGGCAAGGGCAACCTCGATCCAGGCGACCAGGATCATGCCGTCTGGAAAGTTCAGGGCCGCAAAGACCAGGGCGCTGACGACGGTGACCAGCAGCATTGCCTGCAGCACCGCCCGGCGGTGTTCTTGATCGGCTTGGTAAGGATGCATGCACGGGCCCCTTGTCGAATTGCAGTGCTTCTCAGGAAGGTTCGCGGTGGCAGTGCCGCCGCGTTCCGATGCATCCTGCCGGCATCAGGGTGGCCTTCCAGAACCTGGCATCGCTGGCTCCGGCAGCCAATACTAATCGCGACATTTTGGCCGACCTGGAGCAGATGACAGGGATGCCCCTGGTGGCTGCGAAGTCGGGCAGCGTACCGGCCGCTGCCCTGTTCGCGGCACTGAAGAAACAGGCGAGAGCCCAATGAGAGCCTGCGATTCGAGTGATGATCCAGTACTACCACGGGCGCGCCATGCTTCCAACGTCACGTAAGCTAACGCTTACAATGGGTAAGATATTAACCACACTGACATGATCAAGGTCAAAATTCAGGCTCGTTACGTAGATCTGCAGGGTGGAAGGGTTGGCTTGGGCCAGGCGGGCTGAAGCAAGGGCAGGAATCGGCCCGAAACAGCCATAACCGGTAGCATCGATGATTGTTGGAGGTAGCTTCAGCTCGCGACAAGCGGAGGCGGCATTGAGCTGATGCAGGCGACTTTGCATCGGTGGGCAGCGGAGTCGCAGAAGGAAGGGCAGGAGGCGGCCCGAAACAGCCATAACCGGTTGCATCGACGATTGTTGGAGGTAGCTTTAGCTCGCGACAAGCGGAGGCGGCATAGAGCGGATGCAGGCGACTTTGTATCGGTGGGCAGCGGAGTCGCAGAAGGAATGGCAGGAGTCGATACAAAGCCGACATGATGGAAAAGCCAGCAGGCACGTTCAGCGGTGTTATGCAGCTTTTGGGCATCAATAATTACAGTTTCATTGGTTTTTTACGTATATGGGTTTGTATTAGGGGGTCTGGATGTGAAAGCTTGGGGGTCATCGAACTGGCTAAACGCGTGCTGTCAGATCGTAAAGCTTTACTTTGATTATGCCAAAGGCGCCGCAAACGACACATTGCTGCCGGGTCGCAGGCGATCCTCCTTTGCACTCGAACCCGATTGGCGAGCGCGTCCATGGCCTCCCAAGGCCAAGTACGAATATGCCGCGACAGATGAAGAGCTAGGATTGTGATGCTGAACAAGTTGCCCAACAGGGTTGAAGTGTCGACGTCCCCTCTTCGGCGGAGCCACGTTTCAAGAGTGGGGGACGGTTGACCAATGTTGCAGAGATGGACGGGAACCAATTCCACTCGTACATCATGGGAATACGGCTCGCTGCCGTCGATGGGGCCTTTACAACAGTAATATGAGATACCGTTCAAGCAATACGCGTTTTGACGTCATCGTGGTTGGCGCCGGATTATCGGGCCTTTCTGCTGCCAGGGAGCTGGAAGCCGCTGGCTTTTCCTGCCAGGTACTGGAAGCCCAGGACCGGGCAGGAGGGCGTGTCCGCTCGACGGTGACCAAGGATGGACACGTTACGGAAGCAGGGGCTCAGCTTCTCAATCAAGACATGGAAAATCTGATCGGCTTGGTGCGCGAGGCGGGTCTTGAGCTGGTAACGACTGCGGCGGGTAGCGCAGCGGTGGCAATCGATGCAGCGGGTTCCGTTGACGCAGCCCCTTGGCTCACCCAGTGGGAGGAGGAGTGGCCGCGTTTGCTGGCATTGGCCGGTGTGCAGGCCGGTCTGCCTGATCAATCCCTGGCACAACTGATTCGACAGGTCGCCACCGACCCGAAGGGAATTCGCATCATGGAGAGTTCCCTAGGCGAGTTCCTGTGTCGCGAGCCTTCGGTGATCAGCGCGCAGGGCCTGCTCGAGTTGTATGCCAGATATCCTTCGGAACGGTCCGATGGAGAGCTCCAGGTGTCGGGTCCCCTGGGGAGCGTGGTCAACCGACTGACGGCAGAGCTGCACACGCCCCCACGCTACAATGCGCCGGTCAATGAAGTGGCCGAAGAGGGGGGCGATCTCCTGGTGAGGACACCGCAGGGCGACTATCGTGCGCAACGGGTGATTCTTGCCGTCACCCCCGTTGCAGCAAGGGATATCAAGCTACCGGCCGCCGTTCATGCCAAGCTGATGCGGCGCTCCACAGCTATGATGCCGGCGCCATGGTAAAGACCACACTGGTTTATCGTGATGCCTTCTGGCGTGAGGTGGTTGGATCCAGCTTCAAGGATTCGATTGAAACCATCGTGAGCCTGGAACCTGAAGGCGTTACGGCTATCGATGCCTCCAGAGCAGAAGAGGGACTAGGCCGCCTGGTCGTCTTCACCGGTGGCTCACCGGGGCACGCGCTTGCGAGAGGGAATGACGCTGAGAGGCAAGCGTTTGCGGTGAATCTGGTATCTCGTGCACTGGGTAGTGCCGCCGAGCGCCCCCTGAGTGTGACGCACGGCGTATGGGCGCAGTCTCCATGGTGTGGCGGTGGCTACAACGCCTATATCAGCTATGGAGGTGTACCTGATGCGGCAGATCGGCTGCGTGCCATACGAGGCAGCGTCATTTTTGCATGCTCCGAAATCGCGGAGCGATTCCCGGGTTACATGGAGGGTGCGCTGAATGCCGGCAGGGCAGCAGCCACCACCGTTATACGTGAACTGGACCCTGTTTGATGCCGAGCTTGGCGACGTCTTATCGCCAACATGACCTCTTCCACGGCAGCTTCGCTCAGCAGGCTCCATGACCGATTCAGCGACACCTACTGAGCCGGTGGAAGGCGGTAATGATCAGGCCGGCATCGGGGTGGCCTTCCTGGACCTGGCATCGCTGGCTCATGTGGGCGAGCTTTCATGGCAAGCAAAATGAAGACCAGTGTTCAGCCTAACCGCTGGGCTGGCGCCTGGTATTGACTGGCATCAAGTATCATCTCTCTGGCTCAGGCAGGCTAACAGTTTTGAACGGTCGCTTTTGCTTAAGGAATCGAGAAGGGTAACCCATCAGGTGCGCCACCACGCGGGTGGTCCGCATCCGGCAATCAGCATCCGCTGCGTTCTGATTGGCATGATTCCGAGCAATTAACCCGTTTATTGATGTGGGTCAGTGATATCACCTGCATCCTCATCTCTTTCTCAGGAATTGATATCTGCGGTCGATATTGCGGGCATGCAGATCCACTACAGGATCATCCTTGTTACACAGCTAAAGACGCCTCATACCTTCCTCGCGAGAGGGCCGGAGATCCCCCACCATGATGAACCTGTTGAATCGTCTTCCCATGAGCGGGAAGTTTATCCTCGTCCTGGCACTACCCGTGATGGCCATGCTCTGGTTCGCTGGCATTGGCATCCTGGACCGACAGCATCTCGCCACCAACATGACCGAACTGTCGGAACTGGCCGAGCTGTCGGCAGATGCCGGTAACCTGGTGCACGAACTGCAGCGGGAGCGGGGCATGTCCGTCGGCTATATCGGCAGTGGCGGCAACAATTTCAGTAACCGGCTGTCGGCCCAGCACCCGCAGACCGATCTTGCTATCCAGGCTCTCCAGAACACCCTGTCCGAGATGGACATCGCATCAATCGATGAGGCCTTTGCCCAGCGCGCCGGCGCCCTGGAAAGCCAGCTCGCCACCGTCGCTGACGTGCGACGGGAAGTCCTCGATCTCTCAGCCAACAGCGACCGGGCCACCACGTTATACACGGAACTCAATGAAGCCTTGATCACCATGCTCGGGCGAATCGCGCACCTGGCGGAAGACGATGACATCACGCTCCAACTGGGCGCCTACGTTAGCCTGCTCAAGGCAAAGGACCTCGCGGGCGTCGAGCGCGCCATGCTCACCAACGCCTTCAGCATCAACGTCATGGGTGGCTCCACTTACCAGCGCATGATGAGCCTGTTCGGGCGCCAAGAGGCTTATCAGGACTCCTTCCACACCATGGCCAATACCGAGCAACGCGAACTGCTCGATCGTCTGCTGTCCGGCCCGGACATGGAGCGTCTTGCCGAGATGCGCCAAGTTGCAATCGACCGCGGTGTCCAGGGTTTCTTCGGCATCGATTCCGAGGCCTGGTTCGATCAGCAGACCCTCAAGCTCGATCGCATGAAGGAAGTCGAAGATGCAGTCTCGGCCAACGTACTCCACGAAGCATCAGTCCTGAGAAATAATGCCCGTCGGGCCCTGACTGGCTTCCTGCTCATGGCCGCCATCGCTGGCTTCGCAGCACTCGTGCTGTCCCTGTTGGTCGTGCGTAGCCTGCTGCGCCCCCTGCATCACAATCTACAGGACATCCAGGAGAGAGGGGGCGATCTGACCCGTCGCCTGGTCGTCCCCGGCAGTGACGAGCTGTCACGTCTCTATGCCGCCTTCAACAAGGCCTCCGATGAGATGGAAGCTCTCGTCGGCAACATCCAGAGCAACGCGCTCTCCGTCGAAGTCGCCAGCGGCGAAATCTCCCATGGTAACCAGGACCTGGCTCAGCGAACGGAAGAACAGTCGGCCTCACTGGTTGAAACCGCCACCAGCATGGAGCAGATCACCGCCACCGTGCGCAATACCGCCGACAATGCCCGTCAGGCCGAGGCCATGACGGGCGAGGTGAGCCAGGAAACCTCCGATGCCACCGGCGTCGCCGAGCGTGCCAGCCGGGCCATGCAGCAGATCCACACCGCCAACCAAGAGGTGACATCCATCATTGCCGCCATCGATAGCATCGCCTTCCAGACCAACCTGCTGGCTCTCAACGCCTCAGTCGAGGCAGCCCGTGCTGGCGAACATGGTCGCGGCTTTGCCGTCGTCGCCCAGGAGGTGCGCAAGCTCGCTGGCCGCAGCGCCGAAGAGGCCGAGCAGATTCGACGGCTGATCGCCAACAATGTAGCCCGCATCAGCGAGGGTGAGTCGCTGGTCAACGAGACTACCACCGCCCTGGAGACCATCGCCCTCAAGGTCACCCAGGTGGCGGATCTGGTGCGCGACATGTCCGCGGCCACCGGCGAGCAGTCGGCGGGCATCGAGCAGATCAATCAGGCCGTCTCCCAGCTGGAAGAAGTCACCCAGCAGAACGCGGCTCTCGTGGAACAGGTGGCTGCCGCCAGCCGCTCGCTCGATGACCAGGCCGGTGACATGGCCAAGCTCGTGGGTCGTTTCAAGGTAGCCAGCACGGGAGATCCCATCTGGCATCGCCAGCAGCTCCAGCTCACATCAGCGGCCGAGCCCGCCTTCGCCTAAGCGGCGGCGCACCATCCGGGGGGCCTTCGGGTCCCCTTTTTTATGTCTGAAATGAACAGCGGGATACGGGGCTGAATCTCCACGAGGTGAGCAGCCCGATGACAAATTGCCGTTGAGTCGGGTGGAGGTGGTCTGGCTAGCCTCGAAGCTGGGGTCCGTTGCGTAAGCTTATGCTTACATTGCGTAAGATATTACCCACGTCGACACGACCAAGGTCAAAATTCAGACTCGTTACGTAGATTTACAGGGTGGAAGGCGTTAGCTTGGGGCTAAGCGGGCTGAAGCAAGGGCCTCATACCAATACGCTACCGCCGAGATGAGACCTTGGATTACTCGATCGTTTTCGAAGCCATAAAGCCGCTCTGGTGGGTGCTGCCCATCGTCGTGCTGCTTGGCATATTCAAGTCCCGATGGTTCAAGGGCCTGTTCGGCGAAGCCTACGTCAAGCTGATCGCCAGGCTACGGCTGCCGGCGGAGGAGTACCAGGGCGTTCACGATGTCACGCTCCCCACGCCCGATGGCACCACCCAGATCGACCACGTCCTTGTCTCCCGCTACGGCATTTTCGTCATCGAAACCAAGCATATGATGGGCTGGATCTTCGGCAGCGAGAAGCAGCCCCAGTGGACCCAGAAGATCTACCGCAAGACGTTCAAGTTCCAGAACCCGCTGCGTCAGAACTACAAGCACGTAAAAGCGCTGGCAGCCCTGCTCGATGTGCCCGCAGACACTATCTACTCGGTGGTGGTCTTCTCGGGTAGCGCCGTGTTCAAGACCCGGATGCCCGACAACGTCACCATCGGCGGCGGCTATGTGCGATACATCAAATCGTTCCGCGACCCGGTGCTGTCGGATACCCAAGTTCAAGAGGTGTTGGAAAGCATCACTACCGGTCGCTTGCGCCCAATCGGGAAACGCACCGCCAGCATGTCAAACAGCTCAAGGCCCGATTCGAGTCCAGTTCCGAGCGGACCTGCCCGAAGTGTGGAAGCGGTATGGTACTGCGCACGTCAAAACGGGGCGCGAATGCGGGCAATCGGTTCTGGGGTTGCTCGACCTATCCCAAGTGCCGTGAGGTGCAGGATGTAGCGTAGGGTTGACTGTGCAAGCCGATCATTGATCCAGCAATTCAAAACGAAATAAGTGCTTCAGACCGGATTCCAACGTCATCCGATGAAGACAGTGCCGGCGGCCTGTGCCCGCCAGGGTGGGGGGCTGGTGAACAGCATCTCCTGGCGGTAGCGTGCCTGAATGTTTCGATGTTCATTTATCCCAGAGGCTACGTACGCCGGCAAAGCCCTTGCCCAGCACATGCGTATAGATCTGGGTGGTTTCCACGCTCTTGTGGCCCAGCAATTCCTGAACGGTGCGGATATCCGTTCCCTGGCTCAGCAACTGAGTAGCGAAGCTGTGTCGCAGGGTATGGCAGGAGCCGGGGCGTGGCAGCGATGCGGCTCGCATAGCTTGTCTGACGGCTCTTTGCACTGCCGATGGATGGATGTGGTGGAGTACCACCTTGCCACCCATATCGCAGCAGGGACGGGTGGCAGGGAAGAGCCACTGCCAAGCCAAGGAGATTCCCGCATTGGGGTACTTGCGATCCAGCGCATGGGGTAGCGTAACCGGTACGCGGCCATGATCGAGGCGATAATCAAGTTGCTGTTTGGCCGTGGAGATTTGATGCTGCAAGTAGGGAAGGCTGGGCGCAGGGAGCAGGGTGGTTCTGTCTTTATCGCCTTTGCCAGCTCTCACCGTAATAATCTGACGTTCGAAGTCGATATCCCTGACACGTAGGCGACATGTTTCGATGAGCCTCAGCCCAGAACCGTACATCAATGTACCCATCAGATACATGGAACCAGACAGGTGGCCTAGTACGTCCATCACTTCCTGGTGGGATAGCACCACTGGCAGCCGGCGAGGGCGCCTGGCGCGTGAGAATTCACCGATTTCTCCCAAGGGCTGCTCGAGGACATGGCGATAGAGAAAGACAAGGGCATTCAGCGCCTGGTTCTGTGTAGCCGCTGCCACTTGGCGTTCCACCGCGAGGTGTTCCAGAAAGCTGCGTACCTCGGAGCTTCCCATGCTGGCAGGATGGCGCACGCCATGGAAGCGAATGAAGTAGCGTATCCAGTAGCAGTAGGTTTTCTCGGTGCGTGGGCTGTACCGCTTCACGCGCATGGTAGCCTTCACCCGATCCATCAGCTTTGGCGGTCTGTTGTGCGTATCCATACGTCAGCTCCTTCGTGATATGGATATGCATACAGTATTATTGGTTCCGGCAAAACGCGCAAGCGCGCGAATTCTGCATAGGTGTCCGAGCTATACTTAAATTTCTGTGAGATCAATAGGTTAGGGGAGGGAGAACGTGCTGGATAACATTGTTGAACGCGCACGTGTGTTCATCCAATATCAGGACGTGCAGTCCAACAGGCATTTATTCGCCATGCTGCGCACGGCGAATAAATGCTGACCTGTTATGCAGGGAGGAATCATGAA
>NZ_AZQX01000427.1:0-9632 GCF_000568385.1 Halomonas sp. BC04 | reverse complement strand
CGCCTGGCTCGCGCGCCGTGGCCTGGCCGTCAGGGTCATCGAGCGCAGCCATTTTCCGCGCTTTTCCATCGGCGAGAGCCTGCTGCCCCAGTGCATGGTGCATCTCGAGGTCTGCGGCCTGCTCGAGGCCGCCCGAGCCGGCGATTTCCAGGTCAAGAACGGCGCCGCCTTCACCTGGCGCGGTCAGGAGACCGCCATCGACTTCCGCGACAAGTTCAGCCCCGGCCCCGGTACCACCTGGCAGGTCGGGCGCGCCGATTTCGACCAGCGCCTGATCGAAGGTGCCAGACTCGCCGGTGCCGAGGTAACCTTCGGCACTACCGTCGAAGCCTTCGCTCCCGATGCCGAACGACCGCGCCTGACGATCCGCAATGCACACGGCGGACGCAGCACCCTCGAGGCGCGCTTCGTGCTCGACGCCAGCGGCTACGGCCGTGTCCTGGCCAGGCTTACCGGGCTCGCCCGGCCCTCCACCCTCGAGTCGCGCTGCGCCCTGTTCACCCATGTCGAGGACCGTATCGACTGCCCTCGCCATGATCGCGACAAGATACTGATCGGGATTCATCCCGACTGCGCTGGCGTGTGGTACTGGCTGATCCCCTTCCGCAACGGGCGAGCCTCGGTCGGCGTGGTCGGCGACCGGGTGGCCCTCGACGCCGCCGGTGCCAACGATGCCGAGCGCCTGTGGCACTTCATCCACGCCGAACCGCGGCTGGCCGAACTGCTGGCCAGGGCCGAGACCGTGCGCGAGACCGGCCGCCTGGAGGGCTACTCCGCCGATGTCGACCGCTTGCACGGCCCCGGCTTCGCGCTGCTGGGCAATGCCGGCGAGTTTCTCGACCCGGTGTTCTCTTCGGGAGTGACCATCGCACTGGACTCGGCGCTGCGTGCCGCCCCTCTGGTCGAGCGCCAGCTCGCCGGCGAAACTATCGATTGGGAGGCCCGGTTCGAGCGGCCCTTGCGTCTCGGTGTCGCCACCTTTCGCGAGTTCGTCGATGCCTGGTACGACGGTCGCCTGCCGCGCATCATCTTCAATCAACGGCAGACACCGCGTATCCGTTCGATGATCAGTTCGGTGCTCGCCGGCTATGCCTGGGACACCACCAACCCCTTCGTGGCCGCCAGCCGCCGCCGGCTCGATAGCCTGGCCGACGCCTGTGCCGGCGAGCCCGACCCTGATATCAACCCCGTATGATGCGAGGTATGACCATCAACCGCTTTTTTACCCATGCCTTCCTGAGTGCTTGCCTGGCGCTGCTGAGCGGTTGCGCCGCGCGGCCCGCCCCGGCACCGCTACCCGAGCTGTCGGCACTGCCCACGGCCGAGCGCACACCCGGCGCCTGACCTTCACCCATCGTGAGGGGCGCCACCAACTGCTCGGCGTGCTGCGTCACGATGACCACAAGCTGCAGCTCGCCCTGCTTAGCCCTCAGGGCCAGCGACTGCTGACCCTGGTACAGGACGCCGAGGGAACTCGCTTCCGGCCAGGCGCCGCCTTCGAGCCGCCCTTCACGGCAGAGTGGCTCGCCAACCGCCTGGCCTGGAGCCTGTGGCCGTCTGCTGCGCTGGAGCAGGCATTCGGTGATAGCGGCTGGACGCTTCGGGAAGATGTCGAGGGACGCCTCGTCGAATACCGTGGCCGCCCCATGGCACGCATCACGGGCAGCCCCGAATGCCGTATCATCGACGACATCGAGGGCGGCTATCGCCTGCAGATCGCCACCCTCGGCGCTGACACCGACCGGACCGACGCCGCATGCCCAACCGACTGACGCCCCTGCAGGAACAGCCCTGCCGCCTATCGCCACCGGCGCTGATCTGCCCGCTGGGTGACGACCTGGCGACCATCGCCGCGGCCCTGTTTCGCGGTCAGCGCGCCCTGGTGCGGGACGATGCCTACACCCCGGGTCGACCGCTACCGCTGGGCCGCGTGACCACGCCGCTACCCGACACTCGCCATTGGCCGGCGGCCCATCGCTCGCGCAACAACCAGTTGCTGGCCGCCGCGCTGGAGCGACTGGCACCGGCACTCGACGCCTTTCGCCAACGCCGGCCCCGGGCACGCATCGGCTTGATCCTCGGCACCAGCACCTCGGGCATCGGTGAAACCGAAACCGCGCTGGCAGCCCGCCAGCATAGTGGAAGCTGGCCCGAATCCTTTCACTACCAGCGCCACGAGATCGGTTCACCGGCGCGCTTCGTCGCCGACCACCTGAACCTCGACGGGCCGGCCTATACACTGTCCACCGCCTGTACCTCGAGCGCCCGGGCCTTGGCCAGTGCCAAGCGACTGCTGGCAGCCGGGGTCTGTGATGCGGTCATTGCCGGCGGGGCAGACAGCCTCTGCGGCCTGACCGTCAACGCTTCGCTTCGCTCGCCGCCCTGAGCGGTGTTCCCTGTCAGCCATTCTCGATCAACCGCGACGGCATCAACCTGGGCGAAGCCGCCGCGCTGTTCCTGGTCACCGCCGAACCCGGCGGCATCCAGCTCAGCGGCTACGGCGAAACCAGCGACGCCCATCATATCTCCGCCCCGCGACCAGACGGCCAGGGCGCCGTGGCCGCCATGCAGGCCGCCCTGGCATGGCACGACTCCCCCCCTCGGCCATCGACTATCTCAACCTGCACGGCACCGCGACCCGCCAGAACGACAGCATGGAGGCGCTGGCCGTCTCCCAGGTCTTCGGCGACAGTCTGCCGTGCAGCTCGACCAAGGCCCTCACCGGCCACACCCTGGGCGCCTGCGGGGCACTGGAAGCGGCCTTCTGCTGGCTGACCCTCGACGCCGGTCGACTACCGCCACAGGTTCACGATGGCCAGCTCGACCCGGAACTGCCGCCGCTGAGCTATGCCACGGCCACGCCATGTGATGCGACCCGCACTCTGAGCAATGCCTTCGCCTTCGGGGGCAATAATATCGCCTTGCTGTTGGAACGTTTCAATGACTGATTCCCCGACATCCCAGAGCCTCGATCTGCCTGCGATATCGCGCCTTTCGTGCCTCATCGCCACGGCATGTGCCTGCTCGACACCCTGCTCGAGGTGGGGGATGAACACCTGCATGCCGAAGTCACTCCCCGCCGCGACGACCTGTTTGCCGGTAGCGAGGGCATACCCGGCTGGGTGGGGCTCGAGTGGCTCGCCCAGGCCATCGCCGCCTGGGCCGGGGTGCAGGCCGTGAGCCAGGGCGACGAGCCGCGCATCGGCTTCCTGCTCGGCACGCGTCGCTACTGCTGCGAATCGCCCTGGTTCGCGTTCGATCAGCCGATACGCGTCGAGGTCGCCCTCGACTTTCGCGCCGACAACGGCCTCGGCGCCTTTCGCGGCGAGCTGCGAGGCAGCCATGGGGAGTCACTCGCCACCGCCACGCTCAACGTCTTCCAGCCCGAATCACTGGAAGCGCTGAAAGCCATGCAACGAGAGGAGCATCCATGAGCGACAGCATTCTGGTTACCGGCTCGAGCCGCGGCATCGGTCGCGCCATTGCCCTGCGCCTGGCCCGTGACGGCTTCGATATCGTGCTGCACTGCCGCCATCGCAAGGAAGCCGCCGAAGAAGTCGCCGGCGAGATTCGCGACCTGGGTCGCAGTGCCCGCGTATTGTGCTTCGATATCACCGACCGCGCAGCGGCACGCCATGCCATTGAAACCGACATCGAGGCGCATGGGGCCTATTACGGTGTGATCTGCAATGCCGGCATTACTGCCGATGCTGCCTTCCCTGCCCTAACCGACGAGGACTGGGATAGCGTGATCCACACCAATCTCGATGGCTTCTACAATGTCGTCAAACCCTTGGTCATGCCGATGATCCGCCGCCGCGCTCCGGGCCGCATCGTGGTGATGTCCTCGGTGTCGGGGCTGATGGGCAACCGAGGTCAGGTCAACTACAGCGCTTCCAAGGCGGGGCTGATAGGTGCAATGAAAGCCCTGGCAGTGGAACTGGCCAAGCGACGCATCACCGTCAACTGCGTCGCCCCCGGGTTGATCGATACCGACATGTCCGACGAGCTGGTCACCGAGGAAGCACTCAAGCTGATCCCCATGCGCCGTACCGGTAGCAGCGAGGAAGTCGCTGCCACGGTGGGTTTTCTGTGCTCGCAGGATGCCGGCTACATCACCCGTCAGGTCATTACCGTGAATGGAGGGATGTGCTGATGCCAAGCGGCACGCTACGCCAGGATGGGCTCGGTCGCAGGGTAGTGGTGACCGGCATGGCCGGCTTCTCACCGATCGGCAATGACTGGCCAAGCATACGAACACGCCTCGAGCGCCTGCAAAGCGGTATCCAGCACATGGATGACTGGTCCTGCTATGAAGGCCTCAACACGCGGCTCGGGGCTCCCGTCAGCGACTTCGCACTACCCGCGCACTACCATCGCCGCGCACTGCGCAGCATGGGCCGGGGCGCGCAGATGGCCACCCGAGCCAGCGAGTTGGCGCTCGAGAATGCAGGGCTGCTCGGCTCGTCGCTGCTGTCCAGCGGCGACCTGGGCATCGCCTATGGCGCCTCGGCGGGGGAGCCCGAGGCGGTAGCCGACTTCGGCAACATGCTGATCAACAAGTCGACCGATGGCCTGAACGCCAACTCCTATATCCGCATGATGGCCCATACCGCGCCGGTCAATATCGGGGTCTTCTTCGGCATCCGTGGGCGCATCCATACCACCTCGAGCGCTTGCACCTCGGGTAGCCAAGGCATCGGCTATGCCTATGAAGCGATTCGCTTCGGTCGCCAGACGGCGATGATCGCCGGCGGTTGCGAAGAGCTGTCAGCCTCCGAAGCCGCCGTCTTCGATACGCTATTCGCCACCAGCACGCGCAACGACGCTCCGCACACCTCTCCACGCCCCTTCGATGCCGAGCGCGACGGGCTTGTGATCGGCGAAGGCGCCGGTACACTGATTCTCGAGGAACTCGAACACGCCGAGGCTCGCGGTGCCACGATCTACGCCGAGCTGGCCGGCTTCGGTACCAACAGCGACGGCCGCCATGTCACTCAGCCCGACGCCGACATGATGGAGCGGGCCATTCGTCAGGCACTCGATGACGCCGGGCTACAGCCGGAACAGATCGGCTACGTCAGTGCACACGGCACCGCCACCGAGCGTGGCGATATCGCCGAAAGTCATGCCACTCATGCGGTATTCGGCTCAAGACTTCCCATCAGCGCCTTCAAGAGCTTCACCGGCCACACGCTGGGGGCCTGCGGTGCGCTGGAAGCCTGGGTCGCCATCGAAATGATGCGCGAGGGATGGTTTCATGCCACCGCCAACCTCGACCGGCCCGATGAGGCTTGCGCGGATCTCGACTATCTGCGCGGAAAAGGGCGCCACATCGATTGTGAATACGTGATGAGCAACAACTTCGCCTTCGGGGGGATCAACACCTCGTTGATTTTCCGGCGTTGGGCATGATGGCTCGCCTCGACATGCTCTTGGCACAAGCTCCCGCTGACAGCAGCGGGGCTTATTCATCACGGCTGGGGAGAGAGCTGCTCTCTCGGCTGGCCGCATGTCACGGTTTCGACTGCCCTGTGGCTGACTGGTCTCCCAGAGGACAGGGGGCTCCGCGGCACCCCTCACTCCCCATGCCTTGGAGCGCGTCCCTAAGCCATCGTGACGGTCGAGTCGTGGCGGGGCTGGCCACGGTGCCAGTCGGCATCGATATCGAGCATACTCGTTCCAGACACAGGGATCGGATCGAGGAACTGATAGAGTTCCTGCCAGAGGCCATTGTACGCCGCGCCATACTGGAATCAGCCGATCCCTTGGACTCCTTCTATCGAGCCTGGACACTCCATGAGGCTTTGTTCAAACTTGATAGTCTCTGCGGCTCAACTCCCGGCCATGTGCTGGAGACGCGTCTTTCGCGGTTACTGCCCGACGGTGATGTCCAAGCCTGGCAGTGGCAGCATGAGGGCTGGACGCTGAGCCTTTGCAGCCACCAACGCCGACTGGTCATTCACTCTCTCCCCAGATTAGCCATAAAGGAAAGCTGGTTACCATCTCAGACGCTTCCTCAGTAGCTATACTCGCCAATGACCAAAGCGCTGACCGTGATCTCCACCTTCAGCTCGTCGGCGGGCATCGGCGCGCAGACGCAGGTGCGGGCCGGGGCATGGCCGGTGGGTACCCAGGCATCCCACACCGCATTCATGGCGGCGAAATCGTGGCCATCCTTGAGATAGATGGTGGCCGTCAGCAGGTGCTCCCGGTCGGAGCCGATCTCCTTGAGGAGCGCATCGACCCGGGCGAGCATGCTTTCGGTCTGGGCGGTGATATCACCCTGGCGCGCCTCGGGGCCGGCGACCTGACCGCAGAGATAGGCGATGCCGTTGTGGATCACGGCGCGGCTCATGCGAGCCTTGGTGTCATGGCGAACGATGGTCATGATAACTCCAGTGAGCTGGGACAGCGCAAACAACCGCCGTCACGATGGTCGAGCGTAAATATTACCGCATCAGTCGGCACAGTCGATGCATTTCAGAACTAAAGGATCCCACTCCAGGCGTTTCTTGCTGATCCACTCCCCGCATTCGATGCATTCGCCATATCCACCTTTCTCGATTCGAGCCAATGCCCCGGTGATGCGCCGCAGTGCCAACTGGCGCCGCTCCTCCTCGGCCTTGGCCATGGCCTGGCCTTGCAGGGCGTCCATGCGCGATAGCCGCCCGACCGCTGTCTGATCGAGCATCACGGTGTCGCGAGCACCGCTACTCGACTGGCTCTCCTCGGTCAATTCCACTCGCAATGTTTCTAGCCGCTCGATGACAGCCGACATATCGAGTTCAGGATGGTTCATGCTTGCCTCCTCCCTGCACGCCGCACCGCATTGATGGAAAAAGCGGGCACGGCAAACTGCTATCATACGGCGCCCCGCCGTCAACGCGGCGGGCTTGATCTGCTGACCTCATCATGCCAGCACTAACGGAGAGCGTCATGGGCTACCGAACCCTGTTGCGGGATCATCGCGGCCTGCTGAGCATATCGTTCCTGGCGATGTTCACCTCAAGCCTGGGACAGAGCTTCTTCATCGGCCTGTTCCAGGTACCGATCAGCCAGCAATTGGAGCTTACAGCAGGCCAGTTCGGTACCGCTTATGCTTTAGTGACCCTGGTCGCCGGCTTCGCCATGTTGCGACTGGGCCCCAGTATTGACTGGGTCTCACCGCGGCGCTTCGCCATGATAGTCCTCATCGCCCTGGCCAGCGGCGTGTTGCTGCTGACCCTGTCGCCCTGGTGGGTGCTGGGCGTGCTGGGACTCGGCCTGGTCCGCCTGTGCGGCCAGGGCATGATGACTCACCTCGGCAACACCTTGGCCGGGCGAGAATTCGTGACCATGCGGGGTCGTGCCCTTGGACTGGCGGGGATGGGAATCATGCTCGGGGAAACCCTGCTGCCACCGCTGATGGCCGCGTTGCTGGTCTTCCTGGGCTGGCGCGAATTATGGTGGCTCTTCGCGCTGGTACTGGCCGGGCTCTGGGTACCCCTGCTGCTGCGCGCACCCTGGCCATTGGCGCCAGGCCAGCGCCCAATGGAAGGCGAGCCTCGCCGCGGGCCCCGCCCCTTTCGCGACCCTACCTTCTGGAAACTTCTGCCGCTTCTGATGACACTGCCGATCACCATGACCGGCCTGTTCATCTACCAGGCGGTCATGACGCATGAACTGGGCAGCAGTCTCGCCGTCTATGCACTGGCACTCGCAGGCATGGGGCTGGCCAAGCTCCCGGGCGCCCTGCTCGGCGGCCGCTGGGTCGACAGGCTGGGGCCGGTTCGCCTGGCCAGGCTCTATCTGTTGCCCTTCGCCGTGGCTCTGGTCATTGCAATCGCATTCGGTGGGCACCTCGGGGTGTGGGCATTGATGGTCGGCGGAGGCTTGCCATCGGCTCGCAGGAACCGATCGCCACCAGCCTGCTGGTACGTATCTGGGGTGTCGAGCACCTGGCACGGTAAGAGCCACCCTGAGCGCCTGCATGGTCTTCTCCACGGGCCTGGCACCGGCAGTGCTGGGGGTCGCCCTGGACCTGGGTGCTGATTTCACGATGATCCTCGCCGGTATGCTGGTGTTTCTGGTCGTCGGGTGGTGGCTGGCCCAGGATGTCTTGGCCAGCCAGGCCACAAGGGCCGACTGAGTCCCTGTCCCCACAACGACAACGCCGGCCCTGGGCCGGCGTTGTCGCATGGATCGCTTGACTGGCCGTTCAGCGCAGAAGCAGCACCGGCATACTGGCCCGGCGCAGCATGGCGGTAGTGGTACTCCCCACCAGCAGATGGCGAATGCGAGAGTGGCCGTAGGCACCCATCACCAGCATGTCGATGGCATGCTCCTGTTGATAGGTGCGCAGGGTCTCTTCCACTTCGCCGGCACGAATCGCCCCCTCGGCCTGGTGACCGGCATCACGCAGCGTCTTCAGTGCCCAGTCGAGCTGGGAGCGATTGTCACCGGTCTCGGCGCCGACGATCACCACATGGCAGGGGATTCCCTGGAACAGCGGGCTCTTGGCGATCATCTCCACCCCCTTGCGGGTGGTCTTGCTGCCGTCGAAAGCGATCATCACCTGTTCGGGCTTTTTGAAGCCGTCCGGCACCATCAGGATGGGACGATGCAGCGTGCGAACCACCCGCTCCAGGTTGGAGCCCAGGTGCTCACTGGCCTGGTGCGCGGTCTCACCGCGCTTGCCCACCACCAGCAGGCGGATATCATTTTCCAGTTCGACCAGGGTCTCGACCAGGGTGCCGTTGCGCTGGCGCGTCATGGGCTCTGCCACGCCTGCCTCGATGGCCCGCTCCTTGGCCGCATTGAGCATCAGCCGCCCCTGCTCCTGGGCCACCTTGGCGCGCCGCTCGTCCAACTCCGACAGCTCTTCGAGCAGGTGCTCCCGAGACCCCAGTCCGATGTTGCCGGACAGATCAACCTCGGCGATCTGGGGGTGATTGTCCACCACGTGCAGGAAGGTCAGCGGCGCCTCGAGTGCAAGGCTGGCCCAGGCGGCGTAGTCACACACTCCTTCCGAGAACTGCGAGCCGTCGATGGCGGCCATTACCTGATCTGTCATCTTGTCGTATCCCGAGCTGGCGTTCGTTTCGTTATCCGTCCTCTCTGTTTCTACCCCATCGAAGCAGCATTGCATAGGACATGGATCAACGAACCTGTTGGGGTTAATGACCAGCGGCGCCTTATTCCCTACCAGCGATGGATGACTTGTACTCCGGCTCAGGCAGCTTCCAGGAAAGGGGTGATCTCCCCCGTATGGGTCAAGGCAAGCCGGTGCATGGCCCGAGTGCAGGCAATATAAAGAAGGTTGCGCTCCATCTCGTTAGCATACTGGTTGGCCGTCGCCCCAGGCACGATCACTTGGTCAAACTCCAGGCCCTTGGCCATGTGGGCCGTACAGACGATGATCCCCTGGCCGAAAGCAACGCTCTGCTCGCTGAGCAGTTGTAGCCGCTCGAACTTGCCACCGACAAGCGCCTCATGGACCTGGCTTGCCTGCTTCTGGGTCTTGCAAATGATTCCCAAGGTGTTGTGTTGGGAGTTCACGAATGCCCTGGCCATCTCGACAATGGCGTCGAGCTCGTCACGCCGGGTGCGGCAGCGTATCACTTCGGGCTCCTCACCATGGCGATCGATGG
>NZ_AZQX01000426.1:0-9246 GCF_000568385.1 Halomonas sp. BC04 | reverse complement strand
GAACATCCAGTCCGATATAAGCGGCATGGACGTAGCTGGCTGCGTTGAGTCGCTCAGCGGCGGTACGTACCACAACGACCTGTTGAGTTGCGTTAGACTGTTTCATGACCTGCCTCCCTCAATAGTGGCTCTGTGTTGTTGCCCAACTTCAACGTAACCCACGACGTTGAGGAGGGGCAGGTCAATCCATCATGTCTACAGCGGCGCGGTACGGTCGGTGGAGGAAAGTCTCTGCGGGAGGAGCGATTTATCACTTCTGATCATCCGAACCTTTCAGTGTCGCTCAAGATTGGTCCGATGTCTGATCAAGCTGGAGTCATCAGGCAGCGCTTTATACCCATAAATAAAGAGAGGGCCTGCTTTTGGCAGGCCCTCTCTCTTCTTTCATCAGCACAGGATATGATGTTTCACGTGAAACATCGCTCTAGACGTCGAGGTTGGCGACCAGGGCATTGTGCTCGATGAAAGCCCGCCTCGGCTCCACTTCATCACCCATGAGGGTGTTGAACATCATGTCGGCCGCAACGGCATCCTCGATGGTCACGCGAAGCAGCCGACGGGTCTCGGGGTCCATGGTGGTCTCCCAGAGCTGGTCCGGGTTCATCTCGCCCAGCCCCTTGTAACGCTGGACTGCAAGACCACGCTGGCTTCCGCCATCAGCCAGTCCAGCGCCTGGTAGAAGGTCTCCACTGACTTCTTCCGCTCACCCCGAGCGATATAGGCCCCCTCCTCCAGCAGGCCATCGAGAGTGGTGCCCAGGGCCGCCATGGCACGGTAGTCGGCACTGGTGAAGAAGTCGATACCCCAGACGTAGTCGGTGCTGACACCATGGGCAGTCAAGGTCACGGCCGGAAGGTAGAGCTCACGCTCGGTGTCTTCCTCGAGCCGGAACGTATAGCGAGGACCACCCTCGTAGGCAACCAGGGCATCCATCTCTGCCTGCAGAAAATCGATCCAGTTCTGCATGGTGACGCGATCCTTCAGGCTAACCTCGCCCTCCAGCGTGGCTGCGTGCACCACCTTGCGCAGGACCACGCTGGGATAGACCCGAGACAAACGGTCAATCCGTTTCATCACATCCCGATACTGCTTGACCAGGGATTCCAGATGGCTACCGGTCACCGGGGGAGCGTCCGGATTGACGTAGAGTCGAGCTCCATCCATCGCGGTGGTCGTGAGGTAATCGATCAGCGCCTGCTCATCCTTGAGGTAGGTCTCCTGTTTGCCCCGCTTGATCTTGTAGAGGGGCGGCTGGGCAATGAAGACATGGCCCCGCTCGATCAACTGCCCCATCTGACGGAAGAAGAAGGTCAACAGCAAGGTACGGATATGCGAGCCGTCGACATCGGCATCGGTCATGATGATGATGGAGTGGTAACGCAGCTTGTCCGGGTTGAACTCTTCCCTGCCAATACCACAACCCAAGGCCGTAATCAGGGTCCCGACTTCCGCGGAGGAGAGCATCTTGTCGAAGCGCGCCTTCTCGACGTTGAGAATCTTGCCCTTCAGGGGAAGGATCGCCTGGGTGCGGCGTGCACGCCCTTGCTTGGCACTGCCACCCGCCGAGTCACCCTCGACCAGGAACAGCTCAGACAGGCTCGGATCCTTCTCCTGGCAGTCGGCCAGCTTGCCGGGCAAGCCGGCAATGTCCAGTGCCCCCTTGCGGCGCGTCATGTCACGCGCCTTGCGCGCGGCTTCACGGGCACGCGCCGCATCCAGCATCTTGTTGACGATGGCTTTCGCCTCGTTGGGCTTTTCGATGAGGTATTCGGCGAACAGCCGCCCCATCTCCTGCTCAACCGCCGTCTTAACCTCGGAAGAGACCAGTTTTTCCTTGGTCTGCGACGAGAATTTAGGATCCGGCACCTTGACCGAAATGATGGCCGTCAGGCCTTCCCTAGCATCATCACCTGCGGTATTGACCTTGGACTTCTTCAGCAGCCCTTCCGCTTCGATGTAGTTGTTCATGGTGCGCGTCAGCGCCGCACGGAATCCGGCCAGGTGTGTGCCGCCGTCGCGCTGAGGAATATTGTTGGTGTAGCAGAAGATGTTCTCGGTGAAGGAGTCACTCCACTGCATCGCCACTTCCACCTCTACCCCGTCTTCGCGTACAGCATTGAAATGAAAGACCGGGTTGAGCACCGTCTTGTTGGTATTGAGATGATCCACGAAAGCCCTGAGGCCCCCTTCGTAGTGGAACAACTCCTCCTTCCCTGAACGTTCATCCATCAGGCGAATCGCCACACCGGAATTCAGGAAGGAGAGTTCGCGTAGACGCTTGGCCAATATATCGTAATGAAACTCGATATTATGAAAGGTATCTGTCGACGGCCTGAAATGGACTCGCGTGCCAGTCTTCTCGGTCTTGCCCACCACGCCGAGCGGGGCCTGAGGCACGCCATGGCGATATATTTGCTCGTGCACCTGGCCGGCCCGCCAGATCGTCAGGCGTAGTTCTTCGGAAAGCGCATTCACTACCGAAACGCCGACCCCGTGCAAGCCACCGGAAACCTTGTAGGAATTATCGTCGAACTTGCCCCCGGCATGGAGCACCGTCATGATCACTTCAGCCGCGGATACGCCTTCGCCTTCGTGCAGGTCGGTGGGCACGCCACGGCCATTATCGCTGACAGTGATGGACTCATCAGGATGGATGACCACGCGTATTTCGGTACAGTGCCCGGCCAGAGCTTCATCGATGGAGTTGTCCACCAGCTCGAACACCATGTGGTGAAGGCCTGTCCCATCATCGGTATCCCCGATATACATGCCGGGACGCTTGCGAACGGCATCCAGCCCCTTGAGGACCTTGATGCTCGTTGAGTCGTAAGCCTGCTCGCTCATTGACTACTCCGTCATGAAGTCTATCTGTGCCTGTGGCACCAGCTTTCCCGACCCGCCACTGCCTTGTTTCACGTGAAACATCGTCAGCGGGGTTTGAGACTGCCAGGGTCCCACCAGGGCATCGTGTTCGACACTTGTAATGAAGGCTTGGCAACGCATCGATTCCAGCAAGCGACAAAATACCAGCCGATGCCTGGCATCGAGCTCCGCTGGCAGGTCATCGACCAGGTAGAGGCACGACTGACCGGTCGTTTGCTCCAGCAACCTGCCCTGCGCCAGCTTCAGCGCAGTGACGACCAGCTTCTGCTGGCCACGAGACAACACCTCGACTGCCGGGTGCCGCCCAAGGCGAATTCGTAGATCTGCCCGCTGTGGCCCTTGCTGGGTGAAGCCCATCTGTTGATCCGTCGCCCGCCCCTGCTCGAGAATTTCCAGCAGGCTGCGTTTCTTGTCCCATCCTCGAGAGTAGCCCAGCGTCAGCTCGGGCAACGCCAGTAGCTGCGACAGCGTATCCTCGAAGACAGGCAGGAAATCAGCCATCCAGTCGCTTCTCAGGCTATCGACACGGTCGCCCCAGTGGGCCAACTCATGCTCCCAGGCCGACAGCGATTTGGCCTCCATTCTATCACGCCTGAGCAATGCATTCCGATGTTTGAGGGCGCGTCGCGCGCGTCGCCAGGCATCGAAAAACCCATGTTTCACGTGAAACACACCCCAGTCGAGGAACTCCCGGCGTCCGGCCGGAGGCCCTTCGAGGAGCCGAAAGGCATCGGGATTGACCAACTGGAGCGGCAGCGTTTCGATGAGCTGTGACAGCCGCTCGACGCGCTCACCACCCATGCGAATCTCCAGCTCGGGGGCGTCGCGGGAACGGCGAATGCCGATCGGCAAGGGCGGATCACCGCCGAGACGGGCAAAGAGTGTCATGGACTGCGCATCATGAGTGATGGCATTCCTCAGCTGACGGGTCCTGAATGAGCGACCCATCCCGATGACATGGATGCCTTCGAGAAGACTGGTCTTACCGCTCCCGTTGACTCCAACAATCAGGTTGATTCCCGGCCCCGGCTCGAAGTCGGTTGCGGAAAGATTCCTTAAGCCATTGAAACATAAGCGATTAATCAGCATCTATCACGCCTGCGTCGTCATCCCGGCCCGCCACGGCTGTGGTGCCGTACGCGCTGCCGGGTAGCGATCACGCATATCCATTCAGAGGCGCATCGGCATGACAACGTAAAGTGCATCCCCGCCGCCCGGCTCCTCCATCAGGCACTGCTGTTGGAATCCGCCAGTGTCATCTGCACACGATCCTCGTCCAGCACGTTGAGCACATCGATGAGGTAACCCACATTGAAACCGATCTCCAACGCGTCGCCACCGTACTCGACGGCCACATTCTCCTCGGCCTCTTCCTGCTCGGGATTGTTCGCCATGACCTGAAGGTTGCCTTCCTTGAGGTGCAGGCGCACACCGCGATACTTCTCGTTGGAGAGGATGGAGGTACGCGACAGCACTTGACGTAGCTCGGTGCGATCGGCAAGAAACACCTTGTCCCCTCCCCTCGGCACCACTCGCTCGTAATCGGGGAACTTGCCATCCACCAGCTTGGAGGTGAAGGTGAAGTCACCGGTGTGGGCACGAACATGGCTCGCGCTCAATGTCAGCGTCACCGGCTCGTCGCTGTCATCGAGCAGCCTCACCAGCTCGAGTACGCCCTTGCGCGGTACGATCAACTTTCGGGCCGGCTCGACCTCGATCTCGGCGGGGCGAGAGCAGACGGCAAGGCGGTGGCCGTCGGTGGCCACCGTGCGCACCAGGTTCGAACGCAGCTCAAGCAGCATGCCGTTGAGGTAATAGCGGACATCCTGCTGGGCCATGGCAAACGAGGTGGCATCGATAAGGTGCTTGAGCGTCCCACGCGGCAGGCTCAGTTCCACATCGCCCTGGGTGTCCTCGATATTGGGGAACTCGGCAACCGGCAACGTCGAGAGAGTGAAACGGGAGCGACCGCTGCGCAGCACCGCCCGGCCATCTTCCAGGCTGAGCTGGAGCTCGGCCTGGTCGGGCAGCGATTTGCAGATATCCATCAACTTGCGGGCCGGAACCGTGGCCGACCCGGGCACCTCTACCAGCGAGGCGGCGGTACGCCCGATCAGCTCGACCTCCAGGTCGGTGCCCGTCAGCGCCACCTGCTCATGGTCGACCTGTATCAGCACGTTGGATAGTACCGGCAGGGTCTGGCGGCGCTCTACCACACCGGCAACCAGTGCCAAGGGCCGAAGCAGTGCCTCGCGGGAAATGGAAAATCTCATGTCGGCTCCACATCTAATCCTGAATAAAGGTGTCGGTCATCGGCATCAACTGCCAGGCAACCTCGCGCTCAGCTGGTCAATAGCCGTAGCAGGTTCTTGTAGTCCTCGCGGATATCCGCGTTCTCTTCCTGCAATGCCAGAACCTTGCGGCAGGCATGCAGTACCGTCGTGTGGTCACGTCCACCGAAGGCATCGCCAATCTCAGGCAGGCTGTGATTGGTCAGCTCCTTGGCCAGCGCCATGGCCACCTGGCGGGGCCGCGCAACGGACCGGGAACGGCGCTTCGACAGCAGGTCAGACAGCTTGATCTTGTAGTATTCGGCCACGGTACGCTGGATGTTGTCGACGCCCACCTGCTTGTCCTGCAGGGCCAACAGGTCCTTGAGGGATTCGCGAATGAAATCCTGGGTAATCGGCTTGCCCATGAAGTGGGAATCGGCAATGACCTTCTTCAAGGCACCTTCCAGTTCGCGGACGTTGGAGCGAATCTTCTGGGCGATGAAGAACGCCGCATCATGGGGCAGGTCGACCTTGGCCTGGTCGGCCTTCTTCATCAGGATCGCCACCCGCGTCTCCAGCTCCGGCGGCTCGATCGCCACCGTCAGCCCCCAGCCGAAACGCGACTTGAGCCGCTCCTCCACCCCACTGATCTCCTTCGGGTAGCGGTCGGAGGTCAGGATCATCTGCTGGCCACCCTCGAGCAGGGCATTGAAGGTGTGGAAGAACTCCTCCTGGGAGCGTTCCTTGCCGGCAAAGAACTGGATATCGTCGATCAGCAGTGCATCGACGCTACGATAGAAACGCTTGAAATCATTGATCGCGTTCAGCTGAAGTGCCTTGACCATATCGGCGACGAAACGCTCCGAATGGAGGTAGACAACCGTGGCATTCTCCTCCGGGTGGCCAGGGCATTGCCCACGGCGTGCATCAAGTGTGTCTTGCCCAAGCCGACACCACCGTAGAGAAACAGCGGGTTATAGGCGCCACCGGGGTTTTCCGAGACCTGCCGGGAGGCCGCCCTGGCCAGCTGGTTCGACTTGCCCTCGACGAATGTCTCGAAGGTGAAGTTGGGGTTGAGGCCACTGTTGTGCTTGAGGCTGCCCTCGACCTGAACTTCCCGCTCACCGGCGGCGCGTCGTGCCGAACGCCCCTCCTCTCGCTGGCGGTCGATCTCACGCTCGTCGCCAATGTCACCCCGCGGAGGTGTGTGCACGGCAGGCCCCAGGGGCGATCGCGGGCTGGCCGAAACAGGGGCTCCCAGCTCCCGCGGCCTGGGGGCAGCCGCCGATTGGCGGCTGCCGACGGTCAATATCACCCTGGGAGGCTTGGCCGGCGCCAGGTCACGCAGCAGCTCATTGATCCGCTTGGCATACTTATCCCCCACCCAGTCGCGAACGAAGCGGTTGGGCGCCAGAAGACGCAGCTCGTTGGACTCCCCCTCTTCCGCCTGAAGCGGGCGGATCCAGGTGTTGAACTGCTGGGCGTTCAGCTCGTCCTGCAGGGAATCCAAACACTGTTGCCAAAGAGCAAGCGACACTCGACCTCACCATCCGGTTGATGCATGACCGGCCATTGTATCCTTCACCCGCCGGGTTATCCACATGCCGCGACCGACGCCAGGCCCTGTGGAAAATCATACCGGGATCAATGGGATAACCCCGGAAGGATGGGAGGCGAAGGCGAGGCCTGTGGGTAAAGGCGACAATTGCACACAAGGAGACAACAGGAACCACACCGGTCAAACAGTGCTTTTCCACAGAACATGCCGCACTGCACACATATGTTTATAAAGGTTTTTTCATGGTTATCAACAGAAAGAATCCCCAGTATTAGTAACAACATCAGTCAAGCTTCATTCAGTAATTACTGCACTGACGTCGATACGCCGATTGCAAATTGGGTGGTCGAGGCAATTGCGTCGGAGGCCCGAAGTCACTACAATTTCCGGTCTTGAACCGAATCTCCCCAGGTTCCCGCAAGGAGCCCGGGCATTTCCTGTAAGACGTTCCGTCCAAACACACCACGTGGGAATCAAGAGTTATGAAACGCACCTTTCAACCCAGCGTTCTCAAGCGCAAGCGTGTGCACGGCTTTCGTGCTCGCATGGCCACCAAGAACGGTCGTGCCGTACTGTCGCGCCGTCGCGCCAAGGGCCGCAAGCGCCTGAGCGCCTGATTGCGGATTGCGCGTGTCCGGTCATGACTTTCCCCCGCAGCTGCGGCTACTGACTGCCGGGGATTATCGATTTGTCTTCGATCACGCTGCATTCAAGGTACATGGCAATGGGCTAATGGCCCTGGCGTGTCCCAACGGACTGGGCCACCCCCGTCTCGGCCTGGTCTTCAGCAAGAAGAACGTCCGTAGAGCCGTGGATCGCAATCGCCTGAAGCGGCTGACTCGCGAATCCATCCGTCTCCAGCAGCATCAGCTCCCCGCCGTCGATATCGTGGTACTGGCTCGACGGGGCGCCAACGAGCTGGAAAATGCGACACTGCATCGCCAGCTCTCCGGCATGTGGCGCCGGCTGGAGCGAGACGTACGCAAGTCGATGGTATCCTGACCGGACGCGGTGCCTGTCGCCGCCACGATAGCCTGCCTTGGGCAGGCTTTCGCATATCAACGTGGCAGCGCATACCGTTCCAGCGGCATGTTCACTACCCATCGGGCAGAACTCTCAATGGACGTAAAACGACTCCTTTTATTGATTCCACTGGCCGTGCTTGCCTACTTGCTCGTCATTCAGTGGAACCAGGACTACGGCCAGGTTGCTCCTGAGCCTGAAGCACCGACCTTCACCGCGCCTGCGCCCGGCGAAGAGAGCGTGGACCCGGGCGATGACCTGGCCGTCCCCGCCGCCCCCCGCGCCGAAGGGGAGGTACCGGGAGACATGCCTGGCGAGCCCGCTCGCGCCACCGGCACCCGCGACCTCATTGCCGTGGCCACCGATGTCCTCGACCTGCGAATCGATCCCCAGGGCGGCGATATCGTCTATGCCGCACTGCCCCAGCACCGGATGACCCTGGATTCCGAGCGTCCCTACGTGCTGCTCTCCGATAGCGAGACCCGAAGCTACGTGGCCCGCTCGGGCCTGCAGCTGGA
Source organism: Halomonas sp. BC04 (assembly GCF_000568385.1). Taxonomy (NCBI): domain Bacteria; kingdom Pseudomonadati; phylum Pseudomonadota; class Gammaproteobacteria; order Oceanospirillales; family Halomonadaceae; genus Halomonas; species Halomonas sp. BC04. The sequence goes on along the minus strand of NZ_AZQX01000426.1, from coordinate 991 downwards.
CGGTCATTCCGGCCGCATCGGCTTTACGCCGGAAAGAACCAGCTACCGCATGAGCGACGACGAGAATCGCCTGGAAGTCGACCTGACGGCCGAGGTCAATGGTGTCGATGTCATCAAGCGCTTCTCCTTCGAGCGCGGCAGCTACGCGGTCGACGTCCATTACTACCTGGCCAACAACACAGAAGAGCCGGTTACCGCGCGCTTCATCGGCCAGCTTGCCCGCGACAACAGCCCTGACCCGTCCGCAGGCGTGGCCTTGGGCATGAGCTCCTATCTGGGCGCCGCCTACTCATCACCGGAAGACCGCTACGAGAAGGTCGACTTCGACGACATCCAGCGTGGCCGCTTCAATAACCGGGACGTCCAGGGCGGCTGGGTAGCCATCCTGCAGCACTACTTCGTCACGGCCTGGGTACCGCCGCAGAACCAGCAGAACCTGCAGTACGCCTCCACCGACTCGCGCGACCGCAATGTCGCCGCCTTTGCCGGCTCCATGAGCACGGTGGCACCGGATGGTGAAGCCCGCCTGGGAGCGACCCTCTACATGGGGCCGAAGGTTCAGAGCTACCTCGAGCAGGTGGCCCCCAACCTGCGCCTGACCGTCGACTTCGGCTGGCTCTGGTTCATTGCCAACCCGCTGTTCTGGCTGCTGGACCAGATTCATGGCCTGATCGGTAACTGGGGCTGGTCGATCGTCTTCCTGACCATCGTGGTCAAGCTGGTCATGTGGCCGCTCTCAGCCAAGGCTTACAAGTCCATGGCCCGCATGCGCAAGCTGGGCCCTGAGATGCAGCGCCTCAAGGAGCAGTACGGCGACGACCGCCAGAAGATGTCCCAGGAGATGATGAAGTTCTACCAGAAGGAGAAGATCAATCCTCTGGGTGGCTGCCTGCCCATCCTGGTGCAGATGCCGGTCTTCATTGCGCTCTACTGGATGCTGCTGGAATCCGTGGAGTTGCGCCATGCGCCTTCATGTTCTGGATCCAGGACC
>NZ_AZQX01000425.1:0-12307 GCF_000568385.1 Halomonas sp. BC04 | reverse complement strand
GGATCAGCAGGCCAAGGTGGAGCGCTGGCCAGTGTCCCGATCGCCATGCCGCTGTCATAGCCGCGACGCTCGAGTTCGGGCAGGGTCATCTTGCCCACGGTGGCGCAAGTGGCCGCCGACGAGCCGCAGACCGCCGCGAACATGCCGCTGCCGATGATGTTGGTGTGCAGCAGCCGGCCGGGGAGGCGGTTTAGCCAGGGCGAGAGACCGCGGAACATGCTGTCGGCCAGCCCCGAGCGGAACAGGATCTCGCCCATCCAGATGAACATGGGGAGTGCGGTAAGGTCCCAGCCGTAGCTGGCGCCCCAGAAGTCCGATGCCAGGATCGGGCCCGGCGCAAAGGGGCTGAAGAAGGCCAGCGCCACCCAGGCGGTGCCGATCAGCGCAAAGGCGATCCAGACGCCGCTGCCCAGAAGCAGTGCCAGCGTGAATATGGTGGCCAGACTCAATGTCAGCACGAGAGTATCTCCGAGAGAGGATAGAGGTCGGGCTCAGCGTTTCTCGCTGTCGTTGATGGCCGTCGCTTCGCGAAAGCTCGAGGGATCACGGGCGGCGATGCGCAAGGCGATGATCAGCGCCTCAATCAGAGCGAGGCAGAGCAGCCCGACGCCGGTTGCCAGGACGGTCTGCGGAATCCAGAGGGGAATCGCCAGGAAGCCTGAAGAGACATCGTTGAACGCGAGGCTCTCCCTGGCAAGTTCGATCAGCCCGTAGCCCAGCAGTAGACTGAGGACCAGAGCAACCAGTAAACCGAAGACCTCGAACCAGACGCGAATGGCAGAGGGGAGTCGCGAGATCAGCAGTGTCACGCGGATGTGGGCATGATGAACGAAGGTATAGGCGAGGCCGAGAAACGTCGCACCAACCAGCAGGTAGGAGGCGATCTCCGAAACCCCGGTAATGCTGATGCCGGTTCGTCGAAGGCCAATCAGAACCAGGCCGGCATCCATGAGCCTGAAGGTGACCTGCAGCGAGATCAGGACGCAGATAGTGACCATGCAGGCCGCCGCCCCCCAGGCCCCAAGGCGGTAGAGTTTGTCGAACTTGAATGTCATGGCTTGGCCTCACGGCATGCTCGAGGTGAGGGCGCGACGGGCTGCCGCCGCGCCATCGTGGTCAGGCTTCAGTCGTCACGCTGGTCGCGATACTCGTCGAGTACCTGCTTGGCCGTGTCATCGGCACGCTCTTCCCAGTCGCTGAACAGCTTGTCGCCAGCCGCCTGCAGCGCGGCTGCCACCTCATCGTTCGGCGTGGCCACGGTGATGCCGTTCTCCTGCAGGGCCTCGGTGCTTGCCTGGTTGTCATCTCGGCTCATCTGCCAGCCGCGCTCCTCGGCACGGGCGGCTGCTTCGAGGACCGCCTCCTGGGTCGCCTCATCCAGGCGGTCGAAGGCGCGCTGGTTGATGAAGACGATATTCTTGGGCAACCACAGGTTGGCGTCGGTGTAATGGGAGACGTAATCCCAGGCGGTCATGGCATTACCGGTGGAGGTCGAGGTGATCATGGCATCCACCCGCCCGGTGCTGAAGGCGGTGGGGATGTCGGACTCCTCGGTTTCGGTGGGGTTGCCGCCCAGGTAGTTCACGAAGCGCTGGGTGTTGATGTTGGGTGCCCGGACCCGCAGGCCTTCGAACTGCTCTTCACTGTTCAGTTCGAAGTCGGTATAGATACCCTGGGATGGCCAGGCCACGGCGTAGAGGGGCATCATGCCCTGATTGGCGAACAGCTCGGTGATCAGTGGCCTGGTGGCTTCCCAGAGGGCAAAGGCCTCGTCGTAGCTGCCTGCCACCCCCGGCAGGGTGTCGACCTCGAAGATCGGGTCTTCGTTGGAGAGAACCGAGAGGAAGACCTCGCCCGCCTCGATGGTGCCGCGCCGTACCGACGGCTTGATCTCACCGTGGGCGACCAGGGACCCGCCACTGTGCACATTGATGCGTAGTTCGCCGTCGGTGGCCTCTGCCACGTCCTCGGCGAATTGCTTGACGTTCTTGGTATGGAAGCTGGCATCGCCATAGGGGGTCGCCATGGTCCATTCCGCTGCCTGGGCTGACGAGGCGAACCCGAAGGCGGCCGCCAGTATCACGGGGGTGGCTATCGTCTTGTGCATGGTAAAGACCTCTTGTTCATGTTGGTGGTCGTGTTGTTGCCTATGGGTGAGTCATGGGGTATTGCGGCCGCACCCGACGGCCTTGTCAGTGCTTCTTGAACAGCTGGTTCTCCCGGTCCTTGAACGCCTTGAACTCCAGCGCGTTGCCGGAGGGGTCGTAGAAGAACATGGTGGCCTGTTCGCCGGGCTCGCCTTTGAAGCGGATGTAGGGGGCTATCTCGAAGCGCACCCCATGGGCCTTGAGCTTGCTGGCGAGCGCTTCCCAGGCCTCCATTTCAAGCACCACGCCGAAATGAGGTACCGGCACGCCGTGCCCATCGACAGGGTTGGTATGGCTGGTGACGGGGTTCTCTTTCAGTGCCGGGTTGAGGTGGCAGACGAACTGGTGTCCGTACAGATTGAAGTCGACCCAGCTATCCGACGAGCGGCCTTCTGGGCAGCCCAGAAAATCGCCGTAGAAGGATCTGGCCTCATCGATATCGCGAACCTGAACGGCAAGATGGAAAGGATCTTTGACAAGCATTTCAAGGTCTCCAGATGTCAGGATGGTGGTGCCCGATACGTTTGGCCGAAAGGTAGGCCGTCGTAGTGGTATCACAGCGATGCGGCAGCACGGGCTGCCTGGTCATACAGACCCGACATTGCCCGTAGCATTCCTGCCAGCCTGCTCATCTCTAGACGTTCGATACCCATTGAGGAGAGGGAGTCAATTAGACAAGCCTCACGTATCTCGGCATAGCGACGACAGGCTTCGTGTCCTTCGCTGGTGGTACGGAAGAAGGTCTCCTTGCCCTGCTTTTCCCCGTTGACCAAGTTCAATTTGGCTAATTTCTTCAATGCATAAGTCACGGTATGCGTGTCTTCGATATTGAGCACAAGGCAAATGTCAGACTGTCGCTTGGCTCGCTTCCGGTGATTGACGCTATGCAGAACCAGTATGTCCAGTGAGTTCAGTTCTGAATAACCGGTGGCTGCCATGCAGCGTACCATCCAGCGGTGAAAGGCGTGGCCTGAAATGATCAAGCCGAATTCGAGTTCCGATAGCTCCTGGGCGCTATGCGAAAGATGCTCCGAGGAGACGATCGGGCCGCGAGCGTGAAGTTGAGGTCCTTTTGAATCTGTCATCAATGAGCTGCCGTTGTGTTATTGGAGTGCTTGCGCGCGTGTCCTACGGGGGCTCTGCGTCAATGTCGTTCCCCTGGCGCATCCGCTGGCCCTCACGGGTCCACAGTTTAGCGGCGCCAAATGAGGAGGGTTGACACGATCATAGTATGGCTATAATTTCTTTGTAAATTACACAAAAATTATAGGCATTGTATCTGTGAAGTCTCCTCTTCTGAGCGTTGAATCTCTCCACGTCGCCTTTGGCAGCAATGAGGTTGTCAAGAACCTCTCCTTCAGCCTGGAAGCCGGGCAGACGCTGGCGATAGTGGGTGAGTCGGGCTCGGGCAAGTCTGTCACCTCGCTGGCCATCATGCGCTTGGTCGAGTATCAGAATGCCTCGATCACCCAAGGGCACATCCGTTTCCATCGCCCCGGGGATGCTACCCCTCTTGACCTGACTCAGATCACCGATCGCGACATGCGACGTATCCGCGGAAAAGAGATATCGATGATCTTCCAGGAGCCGATGACGTCGTTGAATCCTGTTTATACCATAGGCGATCAGATCGCTGAGGTGCTAAGACTGCATGAGCATCATAGTCGTGCCTCTGCCCGGCAGGAGGCCATTCGGCTGCTGGATCTGGTGCGCCTGGCGGATGCACCATCCTTGCTCAAGCGCTATCCCCATCAGTTATCCGGGGGGATGCGCCAGCGGGTCATGATTGCCATGTCACTGGCTTGCAAACCAAAGATCCTGGTGGCGGACGAGCCGACCACGGCACTGGATGTGACGATTCAGGCACAGATTCTGGCCATCATTCGTGATCTCCAGAAGGAGCTGGGCATGGCCGTGATCTTCATTACCCACGATATGGGGGTCGTCGCTGAAGTCGCCGATCACGTCGTGGTCATGCGAGAGGGGGAAAAGGTCGAGGAGGCTTCGGTAGAGGCGATTTTTGCCAATCCCAGAGAGCCCTATACCCAGGCGCTGCTCGCGGCAGTACCCAAGCTGGGCAGTATGCAAGGCCGTAGACTGCCTCGTCTCGATCCCTTGGTCATCTTCGACGGCATCCAGGCTCATACTCTGGGTGAGTCCCGGGAACAGGATACCGTCCAGCAGGACGCACCTCCGATCGTCAAGATCGACAACCTGGTCACGCGCTTCGACATTCGCAAGGGCTTCTTCGGTGGCGTCACCCATCGTGTCCATGCCGTCGAACGTGTCAGCCTGGAAATCTATCCCGGGGAGACGCTGGCGCTGGTGGGGGAGTCGGGGTCGGGCAAGTCGACGATCGGGCGCACCATCCAGCTGCTTCAGGAGAGCACCAGCGGCGATATCGTCTTCTCTGGCAAACCGGTATCGGAGATGAACCGTCGCGAGAAGATGCGGCTGCGTCAGGAGGTGCAGTACATCTTTCAGGATCCCTTCGCCTCCCTCGACCCACGCAAGAGCATTGGCTTCTCGATTGCCGAGCCCATCCATACGCATGGCCTGCTCGATGGCAGACGCAACATTCAACGCCGTGTCAGCGAACTGCTCGAGCGCGTGGGCCTGAAGCCCGAACATGCCGAGCGCTACCCGCACGAGTTTTCCGGCGGTCAGCGTCAGCGTATCTGCATCGCCAGGGCGTTGGCGTCTCGCCCCAGGCTGATCATCGCCGATGAGGCGCTATCGGCGCTGGATGTGTCGATTCAGGCTCAGATCATCCATCTGATGATGACGCTGCAGCGGGAAGAGGGGCTGGCCTACCTCTTCATCAGTCACGACATGGCCGTCGTCGAGAAGATGAGTCACCGTGTTGCGGTGCTTCACCTGGGCCAGGTCGTCGAGATGGGGCCCAGGCAGCGGGTTTTCGACGCCCCTCAGCACGACTATACCCGTAAGCTGCTGGCGGCCGTGCCAGTGGCCGATCCCACTCAGCGCCATGAGCATGTGCTGCTGGAGGGAGAGATTCCCAGTCCCATCAGGAAGGTGGGGGATGAGCCGAGCGTCAACCCCTTGATCGAAGTCCACCCTGGCCATTTCGTCTCTCGCGGGACGAGTCATACCCACAGTGCCCGGTCACTGTGAACAGGAAAAGCCATGAACAAGAAAAGAGCAGGAGACAGGAATATGAACAACAAGAGAACGTTGATCAAAGCGGTGGCAGTGGCATCGGCTTTGTCGGTTTCCGCCATGTCCCAGGCCGGTTCTTTGACCATCGCCAGCCCTCAGGATCCCGGTAGCTGGGATCCTATCGACACGTTTCTGGTCAACTGGGCCTCCCTCGCCACCAATGTCTTCGATGGCCTTACCTATCGTGGGCCGGATCTCGAGCTGGTGCCTGGATTGGCGACGAGCTGGGAAGAGCTGGATGATGGCTTGCGCCTTCGCTTCGCGCTTCGTGAAGGGGTGACCTTCCACAATGGTGAGCCCTTCAATGCCGAAGCGGTGGCATTTACCTTCGAGCGGCTGCTGGGTGAGGAGGGCGCGCAGGGGCCGCAGCGCTCCAATTATACGGCGATCGAAAGCGTCGAGATCATTGACGATTACACCGTTGACTTTCATCTGAGCGAGCCCGATCCGGTACTGCTGACCAAGCTGGCCGGGTATGGCGCCATGATAGTACCGCCGGGGTACATTGCGGAGCATGGCGACGAGCACTTCAACAACAACCCGGTAGGTACCGGGCCTTTCCGGATGGTGGGCTACAATCCACGTGAAAATGCCCGGCTGGAGGCATTTGCCGAGCATTGGGGCGGCGCTCCCAAGCTAGATACCGTCACCTACCGCTTCATCTCCGAGCCCTCAACCGCTGTGGCTGAACTACAGTCGGGACGCGTCGATATCGTCATCCCGCCGACGATTCCCATCGGCATGATCGATACCATCAACAACCATGAGGGTATCCGGATCGTGAGTGTCCCTTCGCCCACGGTGGAGGCGCTTCGCTTCAATACCGAGTCAAGCATCACTGCTGATGAGAGAGTGCGTCAAGCCATGATCATGGCTGTGGATCGCCAGGCGATCATCGACTCTATCCTGGCCGGCGAGGGGCAAATGATTGCCAGCTTCCAGGGGGCACAGTCCTTCGGTCACGATCCCGAGCTGGAGCCCTACCCTTATGATCCCGAGCTTGCTCGCCAGCTGCTCGATGAAGCCGGTATCGAGCCAGGGGCCACCGTGCAGATCGATGTGCGCGGCAACGATTCCACCTTTGGTGAAGTCGCCCAGGTCGTCGCAGCGTATCTCCAGGGGGTGGGGATAAATGCATCGATTCAGCCCTACGAAACCAACGTGCTGCTCAATGACATCATTCCCGCAGGACGGACCGGAGAGATGTTCCAGCAGAAGTGGGGAGGCTGGACCTTCGATTACGATAATACGGCCTATTTGATGTATCACACCGGTGAGCGTTGGAATCCCTACGATAGCGACGAAGAGCTCGATCGCATGCTCAACGCACAACGTGGCATCACCGATCCCGATGAGCGTGAGGCCATGCTTCAAGAGATTGCTCGCTATACCCAGGAGAGGGCACTGGAAATGCCGCTCTACAGCCTCAACGCGCTCTATGGTGTCAGCGACCGGGTAGAGGGTTTCGAACCCGCCCCCGATAACCGCCTGCGGCTGACCAACGTCAGCGTGTCGGAGTAAGAACCAAGTCGCTGCCGCCCGGGAGGGGCGACAGCGACTCTCTGTTCATGGGAGCCACGCGTGGCTAAGTTCCTGTTCTATCGATTACTGCAGGCCGTTTTCGTCGTCCTGGCGGTTACCCTGATCGTCTCCTTCGCCATTCGTTTGACGGGAGATCCCGCCGTCATGCTGGCTCAAGGGGCGGGAAGCATTACCGAGGCCGATCTCGACCGCATTCGCGAAGCGCTGGGACTCAACCAGCCATTCATCGTCCAGTACTTCGAGTTTCTGCGTGGCCTGCTGGTTGGCGATCTGGGGCGCAGTTTCATGGGCGGCACTCAAGTGAGCGATTTGATCGGACGTGCATTACCGGCCACTCTCGCGCTTGCTTTCGCTTCGCTGTTCGTTTCCATCGCCATTTCCATACCACTGGGCATCAAGGCCGCGGTGTCTCGGGGTCGCTGGCCGGATCAAGTGATCCGTGTCCTGTCGCTGATCGGTCTCTCCTTTCCCAACTTCTGGCTAGCCATCATGCTGGTGCTGCTGTTTTCCATTACCTTCAATCTGCTACCACCCAGTGGTATGGAAGGTTGGACCAGCTTCATCATGCCGGCAGCCACCATGGGCATCATCCTGACGGCCACCAACGTGCGATTGGTAAGAACCACCATGCTCGACACCTTGCGATCTCAATATGTCATGGTGGCCAGAGCCAAGGGGTTATCCAACTCGGTGGTGCTCTACAAGCACGCACTGCGCAACTGCTCAATTCCTCTCATCACCTACTTCGGCCTGCAGTTCGGCGGCCTGTTGGGGGGCATCGTGGTGGTGGAAAGGGTATTCAATTGGCCGGGGTTAGGCACATTGGCCTTCGATGCCGTTGCGGCCCGTGACTATCCGGTTCTGCAAGGCGTGATCACCGTGCTGTCGTTGCTGATCATTTCCATCAACCTGCTGGTGGACATCGCCTATGGGCTGGTCGACCCCCGGGTGTGCAAGGATTAAGTGCCATGCTGTCTCTCAACTCCCCGTCATTGCGACGTTTCAAGAGCTTCGAGTTCATTCTGGGTATCTTGTTGGTCGGTGGGATCGCTTCCGCCGTCCTGCTGTCCGGCTGGTTATTTCCTGGCAACGGCAGTGGCATCAATCTTGCCATGCGTCTGGTGCCGCCAATGGTCGAACCGGCCCATCCACTGGGAACCGACCCCCTAGGGCGCGACTTGCTGGCTCGGGTGGTCGTCGGTGGAGAGATATCCCTCAAGGTGGGCGTTTATTCCGCCCTGGGTGCGGTAGTGGTGGGTATCATCATGGGCCTGATCTCCGGCTACTATGGTGGCATCATCGACATGTTAGTGATGCGTTGCGCCGATGTTCAACTGGCCTTGCCCTTCATCCTGCTGGCTATCACTTTCATCGCGGTGATCGGCGGCGGGCTCACCAACATGATCATCCTGTTGATCATCTCGCAATGGGTGCAGTACGCGCGTCTGGTGAGAGGGTCCGTTCTCTCCCTAAAAGATCGTGAATTCATCCTCTCGGCCAAGGCCATCGGTGTGCGCGACGTGCGCATTTTGTTCCAGCATCTGCTGCCCAACCTGATAGGCCCTGTCATCGTGCTGATGACTCTCAACGTGGCCAACAATATCCTGCTGGAGAGCAGCCTGACCTTCCTCGGTCTGGGCGTGGACCCGGTGATTCCCAGTTGGGGCGGCATGCTGGCCGAAGGCCGGACCTATCTGCAGACGGCATGGTGGATCAGCGTCTTTCCGGGGCTGGCGATTCTGTTGACCGTACTCGGGCTCAATCTACTGGGTGACTGGTTGCGAGATACCCTCGACCCCACCGGGAGAACCTCGGTATGACGCAAATCCTGCTTGAACATAGCGTCAGGCGCAGCCTCGATGCCCTGGTAGCCGACTATCGCGATACCCGGCACCAGGGCGGTACGCTCGATGCCTGGGTGTTCGACGACCCCGCGTCACGCCGCGCCGCCGAGGTGGAGCTGGCCCGGTTCGGCATTCGGGCGCGCATCCACAGTGCCTACAAACCGCTGGTCCACTTCTTTCTCGAAGCGGTCACTGGCAAGTCCTTGACGGCAGTGACGATACGCTACCCGGCACCGACCGTGGCACCGCAACGCTTTCTGCTGGAAGCCTATCCGTTAGCGGGCATGCTGGGCGATGGGGTATCGCTGAGCTGGGAACCCATGGCGACCGACGCCGTCACCGGTCGCTATGTCTATGAAGTGCACTTGCGCGGTGTCGACGGCAAGGTGGAGAAGCACGATGTCGCTGCGCCCAACCGCCTGCATCGCGACCATGTCAATTGCCTTCAGCTCTCCCCATGCGGCTGGGTCAAATGGCAGCCTGCCGATGGTCAGTACCGTGATGAGCTATTGAAAACCGACTATGAGCAGCTGTTCGAAGCAGCCATGGAGGCCATCATGGGTCGTGCATGGCAAGACGAGCAACCTCTCTTCGAGGAGCTGAATCTGCGTGTCACGCTGCCGGCCGAGGATACGCCGCTGCCATTTGGCGAAGAGCACATCAGCCTGGCGGAAGGTCTGCATGAAGAGCTCTACTTCTCCTTGCTGGAGTACTTCCAGCATCGAGCAGGCCTGCCACTGGGAGACCGTTCGATACAACCAGGGCAGATCGTGCCAGAGGTCCTCACCCGGCCGGGCGTCGCGCCGGGGATCACCGTTCGGCTGCAAGCGCTGTGCACCACAGCCATGGCAGTGTCTTCCGATGTGGCGTTGAACACGGCCGACCGAGCGTTGAGCGAACACCAGGTCATCGCGCAGCTTAAGGGGCTGGGAGCCCGGTCGCTGCTTGCCCATAGCCGCAGTGGTCGCCCAGTCATGGCGCGTTACCGCCCGGGAGACGACCGGGCCGTGATCATCAGTGCAGCCCAGCATGCCAACGAAACCTCCGGCATCGTGGGGGCGCTTCGCGCGGCCGTGGCGCTGGACGCTCTCCCAAGGAGCCACTTCGTCATTTCGCCACTGGAGAATCCGGATGGCTATAACCTGCGTCAGCGCCTGGCCACCGAACAGCCAGTCCATATGCACCATGCGGCCCGCTACACCGCGTTCGGGAACGACCTGCAGGCGCAGCCGACCGGGGGCCATTTCGAACACGCCATTCGAGAACAGGCGATCGCCTGCAGCGGTGCGCAACTGCATGTGAACCTGCACGGCTACCCGGCCCATGAGTGGACACGCCCATTGACGGGCTATGTTCCACGCGGGTTCGAGTTGTGGACGATTCCGAAAGGCTTTTTCCTGATCGTTCGCCACCATCCCGGTTGGCAGCAACAGGCACGCCACTTGCTTGAAGGCGTCACCCAGGATCTCTCGCGGCTGACGCCCCTGATGGCGCTCAATCGACGCCAGATTGCCCTATACGAAGCCCATGCCGGCACCCTTGAGTTCCCCATCATGCACGATATCCCCTATCTGCTCATGGAGGATGAGGCTCAGTTGGCGCCGCTCATGCTGATCACCGAATACCCCGATGAAACGCTGTACGGCGATGCTTTCGTCCTCGCCCATGAGACACAGAGGCTACCGTATTGAGCGCCTATACTCACTACCAACGCTTAACGCTGCCTGGATGACGTCTTGTCCACGAATCAGGCAGTGTCTCTATTCTCAATGAACCGGGTGAAAATGATGCCTCAAGCAAGTTTGCCTCTACTCAACTGCGACATGGGGGAAAGCTTCGGCAACTGGACCCTGGGCATGGATGCAGACGTGATGCCCTTCGTGGATTGCGCCAATGTCGCCTGCGGCTTTCATGCCTCGGACCCTCATGTCATGCGCCGCACCGTGGCATTGGCTGCCCGGCACAACGTCAAGGTCGGCGCGCATCCGGCGTATCCCGACCTGATGGGCTTCGGCCGCCGCTCGATGGCCTGCACGCCCGCCGAAGTCGAGGACATGGTGTTGTACCAGATCGGCGCCCTGGCTGGGCTCTGCCGGGCGGAAGGTGCCGCCATCCAGTACGTCAAGCCCCATGGTGCCCTCTACAATGACATGGCGCGGGATCCGAGTTGCTGAAGGGGGTGATGCGGGCGGTGCTTGCCTATGACCCCAGCCTGCCCTTGATGGTGATGGCAACGGCCGATCCCGGCCCATTCCGGGCGCTGGCCGCAGAAATGGGAATCTCGATCTGGTTCGAGACCTTTGCCGATCGCGCCTACGATGCCCAGGGGCACCTTGTCTCACGCCGGCTACCCAACGCCGTGCATCACGACGAAGCCACCATCGTGGCCCAGGCGGTGGCGCTGGCCAGGGGTGAGGCCTTGACGGCCAGCGGCGGCTCTGCCCTGAAGCTCCCCTGCGATACGATTTGCGTGCACGGGGACAATCCCGAGTCGGTGGCGGCCGTGCGGGCCATTCGCGAGGCATTTGACAGCCTGGTGGAAGCGTGAGGGCAGGCATCGAGACGACGGCCATGGACGTGTTGATGATCCGGCTCTTCGATACCATCGAAGAGTCCAACATGGCGTGGATCATCGCCGCCGACCGGGCCCTGCGAGCGGCCTTCGGCAAGACCCTGGTCGACCTGGTGCCGTCCTATACCACCCTGATGCTCCACTATGACTGTCGCGTACTGTCGCATGGTGAAGCCCATGGGCGTATTCGAGAGGCACTGGAATACCTGCAGCCCGCCGACACCCAGGCGGGACAGCGCCACGAGATCCCCGTTTGGTATGACGAGAGTGTCGGCCCCGAGCTCCGGCGTGTGGCTGAGCGGGCAGGGATATCTATCGAAACGCTGATACAGCGCCACTGCGACCACGACTACTGCGTCTTTGCCTTGGGCTTCGCCCCGGGATACGGTTTCATGGGGCTGGTGGAGGAGGCGCTTGCCACGCCGCGACTGGAGACGCCACGACGCAAGGTCGCCGCCGGCAGCGTTGGCATTGCGGGGCGTCAGACCGCCATCTACCCGCTGCCGTCGCCCGGTGGCTGGAATATCCTTGGGCGTACCGCGGTGCCCCTGTTTGAGCATGCTCGGCGCGGCGATCCCCTGCTCAAGCCGGGAGATCGGGTGCGTTTCCTCGCCGTCTCCCGTGACGAGTTCGAGGCGCAGGGCGGCGATACCACACCGCTGGAGGAGCGGTCATGAGCGACACAATCACCGAGGGCGTGCGTGTCATCCAGGCCGGCCCCCTTGCCATGATCGAGGATGGCGGTCGCATGGGAGTGCGCCATCTCGGCGTGACCCAGAGCGGCGCCGCCGACTGGATCTCGCTTTATTGGGCCAATTGGCTGCTGGGCAATGCCCCTGACAGCGCGGCCCTGGAAATCGTGGTGGGAGGCGGCTTGACCCTCGAGGTCGAGCGCGCAACGCGGCTGGCGCTGGTCGGCGCGSATCTCGATGCGCGGCTCGATGATGCACCGCTCGCCCCCGGCAAGAGTTTCGCGGTGCGCGAGGGCAGCGGCTGGTCTTCAGGCAGCCCGGGATGGCTGC
>NZ_AZQX01000424.1:0-5383 GCF_000568385.1 Halomonas sp. BC04 | reverse complement strand
GGCTTCATCGGGCTGGCCCTGGCGCAGCAGCCGATACCGGCCGCTGCGGCGGCCTTCGCTGCTGGCCTGGGTTTCTACATGATGCATAGCACCCTGCAGATCAATGCCACTCAGATGGCGCCCGCTGCCCGCGGCACCGCCATGGCGGTGTTCGCCGGCTGCCTCTTTCTCGGCCAGTCGGTGGGGGTGAGCCTGGGGGGTGTCGTGCTGCGCCTGGCCGACAGCCTCTGGCTGCTGGCCACTGCCGGCGTATGGCTGCTGCTGCTCGGCCTCGCCTTCGCCTGGCTGCTGAGGCAGTGGCGAAGCGAACTCACGTCGCCTACTGCGCTGTCATGAGCCGCCGCTGAGCAGGTCCTCCCGAAAACCGGCGACCCAGCGCATCGCGTCTTCCAGCTCACCATTGTGGAAGACCCGCATCTCGATCTGGGGAAACAGCCTGTCGGCAAGCTTGGTGGTGGTCTCGATCCAGCGCTTGTCGGAGATCACCGCCGCACGCCTGAAGCGGCTGTACTCACCCAGCTTGCTAACCGCATAGGCCAGGTCACGCTGCAGGGCCTTGGCCGTCATGTGGTCGAAATTTGTCATATCAGCCAGCACGCCAATCTGCTCGTTATGCTCGAGCTTCGCCTCAATGGCGGGAATCATCTCATCGTAGTCCTCGCCACGCAGCGTGCCCGAAATACGAAACGCTGCCACGTATTCGGGGGCGGGAAGAGTCTCGATCATGGTTTCCTCCTTGGCTGAACACAGCGCCCTCTGCTTTTCCTCATTATGGCAACTGGTGCCCTGCGCCGGTTCCCCGGTGCCATGTCGGTGAGCCGCAGCCAGAAAGACTTGCGTGGCTCTTTCGGCCTCGACGATCGGCTTGCGCAACTGAAGGCGGCCTCGGCCTGAGCCGTTGCGAAGTGTTTCACAGGTTGCTCAATCACCCTGCGGCGGCGGTAGCCTCTCCTCGAACGCCTCGGCATTGGGGCAGAACGCTCGACACTCTTCCCGCTGGGCGTCCTGGCGTAGCGCCAGCCAACATGTGGCAACCTTGGGGCATGCGCTGCAGACGGTACGCAGGGCGTGGATGGACGGATCCCGGCTGCAGGTAACCGGATCGAGGCCGAAGCGTCGCATCATCTCGGGCAACAGCGTCTCGGCGGGAGAAAATTCCGCCAACTCCCTGCCGGCCAGGCAGCGTGCGATCGCCTGCTCCAATGAGGGGCTCATGGGATGGGCCAGGTCATGAATGAGCAGACTCAGGGCCTTTGGCTCACAGAACCTGAGCTCGAGCAGGGTCCGCTCACCTTCCAGATAATCGGCCAGCTGTTTCTCGTCACTCGGGGGCGAACGAGGCTTGTTGTGGTATCCCTGTTTATTCATCAAGGCATTCCTCGACAGCCAATCCTTAACCGTAGTTCGTCCGCCGCATCTCGCCTTGATCCCGCTCAATATATGGTCAATGGAGTAAGCCCTTGCTTACCCCAAGTCGGCCGCATCCATTATTCGGGAGTGGCATCCTCCACGCCCCGCCAGGCCTCCTCGATCGCCTCTCTCACCAAGGCCACATCGGGTATCCGATGGGCCAGCGCCAGCGCCAGCTGGGCCAGGAAAAGTCGCTCCTGTGCCTCGGGCAGTGCATCCAGCGTGATGGCCAGCGCCTCGTAGACCTGCTCCAGGTCGGCGAAGGGCAGCGTTGCGGCAGTGGGTGTGGCGGGCTTCATGTGCGATCTCCTTCCAGGGCCATGCCCTGCGCAACGCTCAGGGCACTGTCGAGGGCATCGATATCGAGGGCTTTCCAACGCGCCACCACATGGCGGTCGGGGCGTACCAGGTAGGCCGTGCCATCGCCGGCGCCATAGGCATTGAAGATACTCCCGTGCGCATCCACCAACTGGCTGCCGAACGCCCGCGGCGACGCCTTGCGGCCGATGACCAGCACCTCGAGGTCCGGTACCCGGGCTTGCAGGCTCGCCAGGCCATCCCGCAGTGACGGCGTGATAATGCCATCGTCGCTGAACAGCAGTAGGCTGAAGCCCCTACCCAGGTGATCGAGCAGGTAGTCCTCCTCGCCCAGGCGGCGATTGATCAACGGCGCCCCGGGCACCGGGCCGGCGGCGAAGTCATCGCCATCGGCCAGAGTCAGCGGGCTCTCGGCATAGGTGTAGGGGGTGACCTGGCGGGGGTCGGCGAAGCCGCTGGCATAGTCGTTGTTCACCGCCAGGGAGAGGGCGGCATCGCGCATCAGCCGGTAGCCACGGCTCGGCGGGGTCATGAAGCGGGTGCTCTTGCCGGCGTTGGCGAATACGTCCAGGGTGGCGCCCCGCCGCTCCGGGCTGTAGCTGTCGAGCAGCCGATCCGGCGCCCTTCTGTTCAACACCCAGGCCAGCTTCCAGGCGGCGTTCGCGGCATCGGCGATACCGTTGTTGAGCCCGCGCACGCCGAAGATCGGCACCAGGTGAGCGCTGTCGCCAATGAACAGCACCCGGCCATGACGATAGTCGTCCAGCGCCAGAGTGTAGGCCTTGTAGAGGCTCCACCACTCCAGCTCCCAGTCGTCGCCTTCGCCCAGCATTTCGATGATGGTGCCGACCCGCTCACGGATGCTGGCCTCCTCCACCGCCTTGTCGGGGTCTTCATCCGGCAGCAACTGGTAGTCGATCCGCCAGATATCGTCGGGTTGCTTGTGCACCAGCAGGGTGGACTCGGGCATCACCGAGGGGCTGAAGAAAGCGCGCCGCTCGGTGGGGAAATCGGATCTCAACCGCACGTCGGCGATCACGTAGCGGCCCTCGTAGGCTTCGCCGTGCAGGGCCAGGCCGAAGGCCTTGCGCACCACGCTGCGGGCGCCGTCGGCGGCCAGCAGGTAGTCGGCCTGAAGGCGATAGTCGCCCTCGGGGGTGGTCACGTCGAGAGTCACACCCCTGCCATCCTGGCTCACCCCGGTGGCCGCCTGCTTCCAGCGCAGCTCGATCAGCGGTGAGTCCATGGCCTTGTCGATCAAAAACTGCTCGATGTACTGCTGCTGCAGGTTGACCATGGGCAGGAAGCGCTCCTGCTCGGAGTGGGGCATCTCGAAGCGGTAGATCTCACGGTCGCGAAAGTAGGTGCGCCCCCGTGTCCAACCCAGCGCCTTGCGGGTGAAGCGCTCATGAACGCCCAACTGCTGGAGGATCTCCAGGCTGTGACGGGACAGGCAGATGGCCCGCGAGCCGTCATTGACGGTGTCCTTGTCGTCCAGCACCACCGAGGGGATACCGTGGCGAGCCAGCTCCAGGGCGGCGGTCACCCCCACCGGTCCGGCACCGACGATGGCCACTCGGTGGCGAACCGACCGGCCATCCAGTTCGGCAGGACGCACGAAGGGGAAACGGGGATAATCGAAATACAGTGAATCGTGCTCGTCTCTTCCGGCAGGGCGCATGGTCACTCTCCTGTCAGGGTTATCGTGGCGCTGACCAAAGCCTATCCTGAAGTAGGCAGGGGCACTGTCCCGGTAAAGAGGGGACAGCCTCGATGATTGAGGTAGTGAATCCAGCATGGCAGAACGGCATGAAGATACGTGTGTACTCAGCTGGCCGTCGCTGGTTCCGGCGATGGCCGCCTGCGTCGATGCCATGGGCAACGAAGGCTTCGATGACACCTTGCTCGAGCTGCTGCGCCGGGCGGTTCGCATCGAGCAGTGCATGATCTTCGCCTACGACAGCAGCGATGAGATCGACTGCCTGCTGGCCGCCAACGAACGTCAGCCCCGGGTCGCCGGTCGCCTGGCCCAGCTCTATGCCGACGGTCTGTTCCGCCAGGACCCCAACTACCAGCGCCTGAGGCAGCTGGTCGATGCCAAGGGCGAACGCCCCGCCGAACTGACGACGATGCAGGCCGAGGCCATGCCGCCAGGCTACCAGAGCCATCTCTTCGCCTTTCCCGACCTGGTCGACAAGGTCTCGTTGACCATACCAGGCCAGGACAGCATCTATTATCTCAACCTCTACTGCGGCGTGACCGCAGGCCCCTTCACCGAGGATGACCTGGCCTGCCTGGATAGCCTGGCGCCCCTGCTGTCCAGCCTGATCCGGCGACACTATGGCAGCACCCGCTCCCTCTCCCAGCGGCCCAGCGCTGAGGAAACCGCCGTGCTTGCCCCATTATCTGAGCGTGAACGCCAGCTCTGCCTCTATCTGCTGCGCGGCCACACCCTCAAGACCGCCGCCGCCCAACTCGACATCGCCCCCTCCACCGCCGAGACCTACCGCAAGCGCGCCTACGCCAAGCTCGGGGTGCCCTCGAAGGCTAGGCTGGTGGCGCTGTGTCGGCAGAGCTGACAAAAGAACACCCCTGGCACAAAGACCGGGGGTGTTCTTTCAGTAAAGGTTGGTGGCAAATCAACGCGAGGGCTGAGGCGTGGCAGTGGTGACGTCACCGGCCTGGCCGGCGGCGCCAAGGTCGGTGGCAATGGCTTCGCCCTGCTCCGTCCACAAGCGCCGTTCCTCTTCGGTGGCACGTGGTGAGAACAGGCCGGTCTGGGCGTAGATCAGGCCGATCACCGGAGAGAGCCAGCAGGCAAAGGCCAGCGGGATGTAGAGCAGGTTTTCCACGTTGCCGTCGGCGATACCCAGCGCCAGGGCGCTAATCACGAAGGCACCGCCGGCGTTCCAGGGTATCAGCGGCGAGATGAGCGTCCCGCCTTCCTCGATGGCACGGGACAGGTTGAGGGTCGAATACCCCATGCCGCGGTAGGTGGGCGCATACATGCGGCCAGGCAGGGCGATGGAGAGGTAGGGGTCGCCGGCGACCAGGTTGGTGGAGACGGAAGTCAGCACCGCCGAGGTCTGCAGGCCCTTGAAGCTGCTCACCTTGGTCATGATCGCGCTGATGATGGTCTGCAGACAGCCGGTCTTCTCCAGCGCACCACCGAAGCCCAGGGCGATCAGCACCAGCGAGATGGTCCACATCATCGACTGGATGCCACCACGGTTGAGCAGGCTGTCGATGGCAGCGACACCGGTCTCTATCGCGTAGCCGCTATTGGCATAGGTGAGCACGTCATGCACGCCGACTCCCTGAACGATCATGGCGGTCACCGCACCGGCCAGGACCCCGGCGAACAGCGACGGGATCGGCGGCATGCGCTTGACCGCGAGCACGATCACCAGCACCGCCGGCAACAGGAGCCAGGCAGAGATGGTGAAATTGGCCTGCAGGGCCGAGGTAATGGCGTCGATCCTTTCGAAGGACGCGGTCGCGTCGTCGATCATGGTGAAGCCCGCCACCAGATAGATGACAAAGGCGATCAGCATGGCCGGAACCGTCGTCGGCATCATGTTCTTGATATGCGAGAAGACGTCCGTGCCGGTCACCGCGGGAGCGAGGTTCGTGGTGTCCGAGAGCGGCGAGACCT
>NZ_AZQX01000423.1:0-10388 GCF_000568385.1 Halomonas sp. BC04 | reverse complement strand
CGCCGGCCGCCGGGCAGGCGTGCCGTGGCCCAGCTTGCCGTGCGCCATAGCGCCCAGCCAAAGGTGAACAGGACAGACAGCGCCAGGCTGCCCATCACGACGAAATAGGTCATGTGCGACTCAGGCGGTGACTCAGGCGAGATGGCCGAGTGACTGCATTGTACGCAGCAGGAGGGCCACGCTCTCCCTGGGTTGTGCGTATTCACTCATCAGCGTTTTCAGGCGCTCTTCGAAGAGATGCTGGCGGGCCTGCTCTTCATCCACTTGGCGGGCCTGCTCGTCATCCGCCTCCTGAGCCGCCAGGCTGCGCACCGGCGGGCCGGTGGGAATGTCGAGCCGTGAGTTGGGCTTTTCCAGTTCACGAAGCGCTTCAGCGAAGGCGTCGTCGAGTTCACGAAATTTGCGCAGCTTTTCGCGCTCATCCATGTGTCGGTTGGGTTTATGCTGTTTCATTAGATTCCGTTAAAGCTCAAGTACCAGGCAGCACTCGATTAATGTCGGTACATGAGTATACCGCTATTGATTCCCCGAGCGAAGCCGAGAGTACAGACTGATCGAAATGATAGTCATTATCAGGCTTGATTAATCCGTCATCCCTTCTACCCTGCAAAGTATGCACAAACGGTCAACATCGGTTACCAAACTTGCCTTCGACTCCCGCTACAGCGCATAAAGGTCCACATAAAACCAATAATTACTTCGGATTGGGAGCATATAGGTTCCTGACCATCGGCGTCACCGCAGGACGCCAAAACCACAAATGGATTCCGCAGTCAAGCGACTTCTGTGGGCCCAAGTGCAAGGGATCTGATAATGTTCAACGAGATGATGCGAGCGGAAATCTGGCTTCAGGACCACCTGAGCAGCCATGAAGGGATCGATGACCTCGCCAATCGACTCGGATATTCGACCTCGCAAGTACGACGTAAGTTCAAGCAACGCTTCGGTGTTTCGCCGAGCGCCTATCGCGACATCCTGAGACTGGAAAAAGCTGCCCGCCTGCTCGCACTGACGCCATATCGGATAAGTACCATAGCCGTGCGAAGCGGTTATCATAATCATTCGGCATTCAGCCGCGCCTTTCAACGACGCTACAACTAGACTCCCCGCCAGTATCGCCAGGTACAACGCGAGAAACTGCGCGCCCCTGACTATTGCCAGGGACACAGCGGTGCGCCCCCAGCGTTTGATATTTGCAAGATCCCGCCCAGACAGGCACTGGTAACCCGGCTATACCAGAATGGCGACACCAGCAGCCTCGACAACATCCTTAAATGGGCCCAACTGACAAAAGGAGCCGAAAATCTTTCCGAAAGACTCAAGCAAGCCCCCGCCGTCGCCGTACTCCACTGCACTCCCCTACCTGCGAACTCGAACGTATCGACGTCGGGCCGCTTATCGATGAGCAGGCGGCCGACGGCTTAGCCATTCCCGCCTCCTTCCGGGTATTGGAACTGCCGGCCCAGCGACATGCCTGCGTGACGGTAGAAAGCCTGGAGGAGATACACACCACGGTGCGGTCCCTGGTAAGGGACGGGCTGGCAAGCAAGCACTGCTATGCCAGCGGCGAACCCGCGCAGGTGCGACTGCTGGATAAGGGAGCGGAATTGATGCTACCGATACTTGTCTCAAGCACTTGAAGCACTTGAGGCACTTGAACGACAGCCGGGCCCACTGGGCCCGGCTGTTGACAAGATAAATCCGACGTCAGGGAGTTATCACTCCTCGACGCGTACCAGCCAGCTCTCGACCGTGTCGGAGCCGTGCTCGTCCTTCCACGCCTTCAGCGTCTTCTGGTTACCGCCGCGGGTTTCCACGACCTCACCGGTATTCGGGTTCTTGTAGATCTTCAACTTGCGCTTGCGACGACCACCGCCGGCAGCCGATGCCTTGGCAGCAGCGGGCTTGTTACCCTGCGGATCCAGCAGGCTGATGACATCGGCGGAGCTCTTGTTGAACTCGCGCATCAGGGCCTCAAGCTTGTCCTTGAATTCCAGCTCGGCTTTCAGGCGGTCGTCATTCTGAAGACGATCCATTTCGGCCTGAAGCTGCTTGAGCTGCTGCTCTTTCTGCATGAACTCGCTGAGTAGTGACATGATCTGTGTTCCTTGGGTTTTGAGAATTGACAGGATGCGCGACTATAAATACATCAAGCAGCATCATATGACAATATGCGGGGCTATTTTTTCTGCATAATATCAGTTTGGTCAAATAGGCGGGATTAAGCAAACATGCAACCCTCAACGAGCATCCACCGCCTTATGCTAGTACGCAACAAGCCGACTCACTCCCCACCGCATATGAGCCACGGGATATGTGTCACAGGGGCATGGAGCAGGAGTACCCGACAGGAGTGTCCAAACGAAAACGCCGCCATAATCGGCGGCGCTGGTCAATGATACTGGCATTCTCGACGCTGGAAGCAGCGGACGCTCAGTAAAGTAGATCCCGGAACACTTCGTAAATGATGTCGTTGACGACATCCACCAGCAGCACGTCGGGGCCGGCCCGGCGCCACTCATAACCTTCATAACGGGGCAGCTCGCGAACCAGGCGGCTGTCGAACTGCTTGGCGATTCCCGGCGGCAGCGGCTTGCCACGCTCCAGGTTCATGCGTATGCCGGGTGGCAAACTGTCGCGGGAGCGATCCACTTCGATCCACTCACGCCGCTCGCCGAAATGACGTCGAATCTCTCGCTCATCGACTCGGGGGCCGCGACGATAGTCCCCACGCGCGTCCGTGCGAGAACCTGACCGATATTCGCGGCGCTCGCGATCCCACTCGGACCGGTCTTCGTGCCGACCCTCCCTGTAGCTGCGCTCCTCGCTCTGCTGGCGGCGCTCTGTGCGCCGGGGCTCCTCGCTGTACTCACGGCGCTCCTGGGCCTGGCCTCTTCCTTGTGAGGCGCCCTGCCCCTGACCTTGGCCACGCTGGCTGGCACCCTGGCCCTGGCCTTGACTGGCACCCTGCCCCTGTCCGCGGGGCTCCGCCGGCTGAGCCGACGCCTGGGCGGCAGCCAGTGAAAGGCCAAATGCGGCTGCGATGAGTAGTGTGGAACGGTTTACGTATTTCATACTGTCGACCTCCAAGAGGGGTACCTATAGACAGTCTAGGCGCCGAATGAGCAGGGAAGATGAACATTCCAGTAAATACCCTAATCCACCCAGATCCCCTGAAGCCGCGGCAATTGACTGACGGTACTGCCGTCGCCTCCATCGTCCATGTCGCCAAACGCCTCATCATAATGGAAACCACCTGCCCCTTTTACCTCGATGCTTCGACCAGTCACCTTGCCATAGAAGTCACCGCTGCCTGTCACCTCCACATTTGAGTATGGCGCCACAATCTCACCGTAGAAATTTGCCGCGCCACCGATAAAGACACCGGATTGGTTGCTGGATTGGTCGTTGAACGTCGAAACGATAGAAAGAATCGGTTCGACTTTTCCCTCTCTGGTTCGGGTTGGCTTTTCATCGCCGACCACGATGGCACTAGCCAGACGAAACTCGCTTTCAGTGACAATCGTCAGCGTACTGCCTTCCGCTATCTGAAAGGAGCCACCGCCGCCAATACTGATATCGCCAGGCACCACCATGACCATATCGACAGGAGTCCCGACACGACCAATCTGGAAGTTGGCACTCCCAGCAAGTTTGAATTCATCGAACTTCACGACACGCTTGTTTTCATGCAGTGCGGGTGCATCAATCGGGCCGAGCGAACCAACTGGATCGTGCAAGCCATCGGCATCCAGAATGATAGTGCGAGATGAGCCCTTGATATCCAGAGGACCAGAGGAATCAGTGACTGCATTGTCGTATTCGGGATAAAGATTTATCTTGCCGGGCACCACGCATTCTTCCGGTGATGACACGGCAGGCAACGGCTGTAGCCCCTGAGGGCCGCCACTGTCGGCATTGAGGGTGCCACCGACCTGATCTTCTGGTGTCCTGTTCGAATTTACCGCTGATACCAGCGCATTTCCCTCGATTCGGGAATGCCAGTTCTCCAGATTCAAGGTGCCGGCGGCCTGAACATCACCATGAATCGTTCCGCTACTGGAGATCGTGACATCACCGAGACTATCGACATTGCCATAGATATGGGCACCACCTCCGGCAAGCGTTGCCGTGCCGTTGGCCCGGACATTACCATGAACGGCCGCCGACCCTGTGGCCGTGAAGGTGCCGCTGGCGGCGACGTTGCCGTAAATCGGTGAAGCCCCGGTCACCCTCACTTCTGCCCCTTCCGTTTGAGTTCCTACCACGATATTGCTGCGCTGCGCGTTACTACCCCCGTAGCTGCCTTCCCGTGAGTCATAACTATCGATAAGGCCGCTACCTTGGACCTGGACGCCCTCACAACTCATAAGCCCCCCATCCCTATCGGGGACGATTTCCGGTAGCGCCACCAGCCCGGTAACACGCCGTACCGCCTCAGAACCCGCAGCACCATGAAAGCCTTCACTCAAGATACGAATACCGATCTGACCACCCAGCAACGCATCGTCCTCAAGCAAGGCAGGCATCAGGCGCCAGCGATGCCGCCCTCCGCTGGACAGCTGCCCCTCGGGTGACCACTGGCCGACCAGCGCACCATTCAATGCAGCCGCGGCGTCTGCTGAGGTATCAGCATTGCGCGCATTGATCGCTGCAGTACGCAGACTGGGAAGAAAGTTGCCGGGGTTATTGGCAAACACTGGAGGCGCAGGTGTCTGGCTCTCGTTCAGTTGCGTAACGGCGGCGCGCAACTCATCGTTGAAGGCATAGAGACCCGCTTCCGCTTCGTTCTGGGCAAGGACTGCCGAACGGTAGTTACCTGCCAACCGCTCATTGAGCAGGCTGCCCTGCATGGATGACAGGCCGAGCATGAGCGAGCCGCTCATCAGTACCAGCACCAGGATCAGTGCCGCACCTTGTTGCTTCTCTGGGCCTGGCATGCCCGCCTCCATGTGACGTCATTGACACAATATTGATACACAACTTTACATCATGATGTGGGAAACATCCATTCCCATCGCCAGATCATATGTGTGGACAACTGATGAGCTTTCCTGTTGAGCTCTGCTCTGGAAAAGCATTGGCACCGCTTTCCACCACAGAAATCTTATCTCTTGCCACTCTATCAAGGTCATTTTCTTTGTGCTTATCGGTTGCTAACCTCTCCCACTTCACAGGTAGATGAACTAGCCAATACAGCTCGTAGGCATTTGCGGAAAACATCTTCATAGTTCTAGTCGGCTTGCGCAGCAGCAAGAATAAGTAGCCCAGCAAGCAGGCCCGTAGATTTCTTGAGCACTCCCGTTCCTTAGAGAATCCAGTCGATAGCCATCGACCAGCACAGATAACGAAGGCAACCACTGCCTTCTCCCTGCCAGGACGATGCTGCCCTTGGCAGTTCTGGTAACGGCCATACTCGAGTTAACTTAAGGGAAATTTGCCAGGCGGTTTAATGCAGCGCAATCTGGGGGGGTGTGCAAAGGCTTGGCTTACTGCTCTGTGGTCGATCAAATGCGTGGGGATACGAATGACTTGCAGGACGCACAAACAACAGCGGCCGGCATCTCTGCCGGCCACTTAATCATACTAGTAAAAATGTACCATGCGCCTAAATTCCGACCTTAGCCTGGTTCGGTTGGTGCGGTTGGTTCGGCAACTGTAATCTCAAAAGTAATCGGGTCTTGTTCACGCCTTGGAGTCCCAGTGAGAGTGTCGTCTTCCAACTCAAGGTTCTGACAAGCACTGTCATCGCCTATACTCCAGTGAGCATCAACGCCAAGTAAATTCATGTCTTCATTAATTCGCGCAGCAGATATAGCTGAACCCACTGCACGTGTTTCCGCTCGACATGAATTTGTCGCAGCATTATCGAGGTAATTTCCATACTGCGGTATTGCAATTGCCGCCAGAATACCGATGATCGCCACCACGATCAGCAGTTCGATCAGGGTAAAGCCGCCTTGACCCTTCCTGGCTGCCCGCTTGCTTTTCATTTCGTTCATCATGCTTGTCATGGTCATCGCCCTTACCCCTGCTCTGTGCCCGGTGTGGCCTGGTGTTTTTGACTCGGCACTTTAGCAGCTGCCGATGGAAGCCGAGGGCTTCCGTGTTTTCGTCGCTCAGCGCCGCAGTTACCCGAGGTCGCCTGGCTCACATGCGGGGCCCCATGGCCCCTGTCATCCTGATACAGGCAAATGCCCTTGTCCCTGATCCTGTGCTCGTCCACCTAGGTCTGGCACCTAAGTTCACGCACCCACATTGCTTACACTAAATTACACTTTGGGATTGTGCAAGGTCCACATACTCCGAACCATTATTGCAGCTGATGATAATGTACCAGCGGCTTGATACCAAAAGAGTAGAGATAACGTGAAAAGCGGGCTGTGTTGGGCCATTTCAAAGGACTAGACTACTGGTATACCTTTCGCATCCTCCTCATACGGGCCAACGGCAGAGGCGCCATGAACCAGTACCACACCTCACCGGAAGCCGGCACGTTAGCCGAATCTTCAGCCGACACCAGCGACGACGCGCTGAAGCGCTCTGCCGAGGGCCTGCGCGGCCTGGCCCGGCGGCTGGTTGAGTACGGCCTGCTGTCCCGGGCGGCGGCGGAGCGAGCGGAGCACGAGGCCCGCGAGTCCGAGGTCACGCTGCTTCAGCATTTGATCGATGCCGGCATGGTCACCGCCCGCCAGGGTACCCTGTGTGCCGCCTGGGAGTATGGCCTGCCCATCGTCGACCTGGATGCCCTGCGCCTGGCAAGCCTGCCGCCGGCGGGCGACTTTCCCGAAAAGCTGCTGCGCAAGCTGTGCGTGGTGCCGCTGATGCGCCGCTCCCATCGCCTGACGGTGGCGGTGCCCTACCCCTCGACCCTGGCCAAGCTGGATGAACTGCAGTTCGCCACCGGGCTGAGCATCGAGGCGGTGCTGTGCCCGGTCGACCAGCTGCTGCCGGTGCTGGAGGCCTACCTGGCCCAGAGCGAGACCAGCATGATGGACGGGCTGGATGGGGTCGACGATGCGGTCAGCGAGCTGGAGTTCGACGAGGGAGTGGATCTCAGCGAAGAGTCGAACCAGGAAGCCCATACCGGTGCCGACGACGCCCCATCGTCAAGTTCGTCAACAAGATCCTGCTGGATGCCATTCGCCGCGGCGCCTCGGACATTCACTTCGAGCCCTACGAGACCAGCTACCGGGTGCGCATGCGTATCGACGGCATGCTGCTGGAGGCGGCGCGGCCGCCCTTCTCCATGCGGGCGCGTATCGCCGCTCGCCTGAAGGTGATGGCGCGGCTGGACATTTCCGAGCGTCGCCTGCCCCAGGATGGCGCCATCAAGCTCAAGGTCTCCAAGACCCGCTCCATCGATTTTCGCGTCAACTCGCTGCCCACGGTCTACGGCGAGAAGATCGTGCTGCGTATCCTCGACCCCGCCTCGGCCCAGATCGGCATCGATGCGCTGGGCTTCACGCCCGAGCAGCGCGGGCTGTACGAAACGGTGCTCGACCACCCCCAGGGTATGATCCTGGTCACTGGCCCCACCGGCAGCGGCAAGACGGTCACGCTCTACACCGGCCTGAACATCCTCAACGAGATCCAGCGCAATATCTGTACCGCCGAGGACCCGGTGGAGATCAAGGTGCCGGGGGTCAACCAGGTCAACGTGCTGCCCAAGATCGGGCTGGACTTCGCCAGCGCCCTGCGCGCCTTCCTGCGCCAGGACCCGGACGTGGTGATGGTGGGCGAGATCCGCGATCTGGAAACCGCCGAGATCGCGGTGAAGGCGTCCCAGACCGGCCACCTGGTGCTCTCCACGGTGCACACCAACTCGGCGGCGGAGACACTGACCCGCCTGGCCAACATGGGCGTGCCACCCTTCAACATCGCCAGCTCGGTGAGCCTGATCATCGCCCAGCGCCTGGCTCGGCGGCTGTGCAAGCAGTGCAAGCAGCCCGCGGAGATCCCCCGGGAGGCGCTGCTGCGCGAGGGGTTCACCGACCTGGAGGTGGGCAGTGCTACCGTCTACGAGCCGGTGGGCTGCATGCACTGCACCCACGGCTACAAGGGCCGGGTGGGCATCTACGAGGTGGTGCCGGTGAGCAGTGCCATGAGCCAGCTGATCATGCGCCAGGGCAATTCTCTGGATTTCGACCAGCTGGCCCGCCAGGAGGGCCACCCCGACCTGCGCAGAAGCGGCCTGCTGAAGGTGATGCAGGGCATTACGAGCTTGACCGAGGTCAATCGCGTAACAAAAGATTAAGTTGGGCTGACACTAAATCAACTGACAAACTGGCCGATATAACCGTTGATAGCGGGATACCTATAAAAAACCGATACCACGATTCAAATACGCAGCAGGGAACGACATGGCGACCAAAACGGCGAAACCGCCCCGGAAGCTGAAGCTCTACCGCTGGAACTGGTCGGGCAAGGGCCCCGGAGGGCGACTGGTGCGCGGCGAGGTAGTGGCCGCACACAAGATCGAGGTAGAGCGTGAGCTGGCCAACCAGAACATCATCGTCAAGAACGTGCGCCGCAAGGGCGGGCTTGGCGGCGGCATGGGCACCATCAAACCGCGGGACATCATGCTCTTCGCCCGCCAGATGGCGACCATGATTCGCGCCGGCGTGCCGGTGCTGCAGGCCTTCCAGGTGGTGGCCGAGAGCATCCGCAAGCCGGCCATGAGCGCGGTGGTCCAGCAGATGATGAACGAAGTGGCGGCGGGGTCGAGCTTCTCCCAGGCGCTGCGCCAGCACCCCGACCATTTCGACAACCTCTTCTGCAATCTGGTGGAGGCCGGCGAGAGTTCCGGTTCGCTGGACCGCATGCTCGAGCGGATCGCCACCTACAAGGAGAAGATCGAGTCGCTCAAGGGGCGCGTCAAGAAGGCACTGTGGTACCCCATCGCGGTCATCGCCGTGGGCATCGGCGTCACGGCGC
This sequence comes from Halomonas sp. BC04, assembly GCF_000568385.1. Lineage (NCBI taxonomy): Bacteria > Pseudomonadati > Pseudomonadota > Gammaproteobacteria > Oceanospirillales > Halomonadaceae > Halomonas > Halomonas sp. BC04. The sequence continues at coordinate 1,451 of NZ_AZQX01000423.1, read as the reverse complement.
TGCTGCTGATCAAGGTGGTGCCCCAGTTCGAGAGCCTGTTCCATGGCTTCGGCGCCGAGCTGCCGGCCATGACCCGCATGACCATTTCCATGTCGGAGTTCGCCCAGCAGTACTGGCTGTGGGGCATCGCCCTCATCGTCTCCTTCGTGTTCCTGATGCGCCAGGGCATGAAACGCTCCGAGGCGTTCGCCTACCGCATGCACATGTTCTCGCTGAAGGTCCCGGTGATCGGTGACATCCTCGACAAGTCCTCGGTGGCGCGCTACTCGCGCACCCTGGCCACCACCTACGGGGCCGGCGTACCCATGGTGGAGGCGCTGGACATCGCCGCCGGGGCGGCGGGCAACCTGGTCTACGAGCGCGCTACCCGGCAGATCCGCGAGGATGTCGCCACCGGCCAGCAGCTGCACTTCGCCATGCGCCTGACGGAACGCTTTCCTCCCCTGGCGGTGCAGATGGTGGGTATCGGCGAGGAGTCCGGCTCCCTGGACGCCATGCTCAACCGCGTGGCCGACTACTACGAGGAGGAGGTGGACAACAAGGTCGATGCCCTCACCTCACTGCTGGAGCCGCTGATCATCGTGGTGCTCGGCGTGCTGGTCGGCGGCCTGGTCATCTCCATGTACCTGCCATATTCGAGCTCGGCACGGTGTTGTGAGCGAGCCACTGTATTTTGCGCGTTACGTTCATGTTACGCGACATGCTCGCGAGCGTATGGCTGAGCGCAACATCCCTGAAGCCTTACTCCTCGAATTACTGGACATCGGAGATACTCGTTATAAGGATTCGGAGCGGCTCTGGATCGCCATGAGCGTCGCCGATAGGCACGATAACCTGATTTGTGCCGCAGTGGTGCTCGAAGATAGACTCGTCGTCAAGACGATCATGCACCACTTCTGCTGGGAGGAGTGATTGTGAGAACCACTTACGACGAAGCTGATGACATCCTGGTACTGCATCTATCAGACAAGCCCATCGTGAAGGAAATGTCCCAAGACTGGCATACGCACGTCAGCTATGCCGATGACGGTAGCATAGTGGAGGTGGTCATTCTCGATGCATCCAAGCAAGGTGCCTGGCCTTTTCTTAAAAGTCAGGCAGCTTGATAAGGAATCGTTTTGACAGATCTACCTCCCGCCATTCTCTGGCCCCTGGCGGCCTTCCTGGGCCTGTGCCTGGGTAGCTTTCTCAATGTGGTGATCGTGCGCCTGCCGGTGATGCTGATGCTGGGCTGGCGGGCCGAGGCCCGGGAGGCACTCGAGCTGCCCGACGAGGAGCGACCGCGCTTCAACCTGATGGTCCCCCGCTCGATCTGCCCTCGCTGCGAGACACCCATCGCCTGGCACGACAATCTGCCGGTGATCGGCTGGCTGAAGCGCCGCGGACGCTGTGCCTGCTGCGAGGCCCGCATCAGCCCCCAGTATCCGCTGGTGGAGCTGGCCGGCGGTGCC
>NZ_AZQX01000422.1:0-5090 GCF_000568385.1 Halomonas sp. BC04 | reverse complement strand
GTACGCTGCACGGCCGGCCACTGGCGACTTCCTGGCGATACGCCTCGTCGAAGCCATTGCGCTCCAGGTTCAGGGAATAGGGACGATTGAGACGGTCCGAGGCGGCGAAGGCAAAGAAGTTTCGACCATCGGCGGCACGAGCATAGGCGACCTGGGCGCGCTCCGAGTCGCCCAGCTGTTCGTGAGCCCGCGCCTTCCAGTATTGCCAACGGCTATTGTCGCGGGTTTCGTCGGGCATCGCCTCGATCCAGCGCAGCGCGCCGGTCCAGTCCCGGCTGGTCAGCGCATGGCGCACACGCAGCTCGAGTACCCGCGCGGTGCCGACGCGGGGCAGGATATCGTCCACCCAGCCCCGGTTGTTGTCGATGTTGCGTACCAGGGAGTAGAAGGCCAGGTCCTCCTCGATGGCGTGGCGATGTTCGCCGTCGAAGGTCAGGTAAGGGGCGACCTTGCGCCATGCCTCCATGGCGGCTTCGGTATCGGCTCGGGTGAAGCCGTGCATGGCGGCGGCAAACAGCGCTCCGCTGCCGCGACACTCGGGGCCGATACAGTTGGGCACCCGGGTTATGGCGGAATAGTCCCCCTGCAGTCGGGCCTTGGCGTCCCGGGCTTCCTGCCAGTGACTGCCGAGCTGGCGACCCAGGTAGCTGGCAAGGCCGCTTTCGCCTTGCTGCCAGGCCAGCATCTTGCGCTCCCAGATATCGACTTCGCTGATCTCCCCCTTTTCCCGCAGGTGGCGGAACAGGGTATCGCAGGCCGACGGCTGTGAGCTGCCCACGTGCCAGAGTTTCCGGCCTCCCTCTGCGGCGGCTTGCGGATTGCTGCCCAGCAGCGCCGTGTAGTAGTGGCACTGGCGTTCGGCCCCCGCGGGCTTGCCATCGGCGACGGCAAGGACGGCGCCGTAGCGGCCGGCACTGCCGTAGCGGCTCGATGGCCTGGCCGCGCATCCACTCGGCCAGGGGGGCGTCCTTGTGGCGCTCGATGTAAGCCAGCACCTGGCTGGGCTCGGCCTGGGGCAATTGATGGCGCAGACGGTGGTACTCCACGTAGCCGGAGAGCACGTGACCGTCAATGGCGCTGTCGTCAAGCTTGTCCCACTGCTGGTTGCGTGCTGCCTCCAGCGCCTCGCGCATGGCGCTGTCACTGGGCTGGGCATGGGCAATGAGCGGCAGACTGATGGCTGCCGCCGCGAGCCAGGCGGCGGCGCGGATAACCGGGTGTCGATGGCGCATGGTGTCGGCCTCCGGAAGGCTGAAGTCGGATCCTCTCTATCGTCGCCCATTGGAGCATATTTGAGCAGTGGTTGGGTGACGTTTTACAGAGTAATGGTAGGTAGCGTTTAACGCCCGGCCGCTTGTGCGGACGCAGCCCGAAGGCTAGGCTAAGCAAGTTTCGATCAAACGCTTGTTGGGCAGCTTCGGGGGTGTGGATGTGAGCCAAGATGAACAAACTGCCGAGGCCAACGGTCCTGGCCCCGAGGCGTGGCGAACCGCTCTGTCCCGCTTCGTCAACGTGATTCCGCATACCCGCGAGTTGGGGCTCGAGGTGATCGGCGTGGTTCCTCCGGAAGTGACGATGCGGCTTCCCTGGCGCGACGAGCTGCTTGGCGATACCACCCGGGGGCTGGTGCATGGCGGCGTCCTCACCATGCTGCTGGATACCGTCTGTGGCTCCGCCGTACTCTGTGGCCTGCCCTCGCCGGAGGTCTGCCCTACCCTTGACCTGCGGGTCGATCATTACCGGCCGGCGGTGGCTGGCAAGCCCATCATGGCCAGGGCCCGCGTGCTGTCGGTGACCGAGTCGGTGGTCTTCACCGAAGGTACGCTCTGGCAGGAGCCCGAGCGTCCGATTGCTCGTGGCATCGGCAACTTCATGCGCCTGGGGCCGCGCAATACGCCGCCGGGCTTTGTTGAGGCGCTGTTCGGCGAAGTGAATGACGGAGCAAATGACCATGCTTGACGACTTTCACGATGCGGCCTGGCTGGAGAAGACTCGGGCCGAGGGTGATGTGACCGCCTGGCTGGCGCGGGTGCCCTATGCCCGCTTCATCGGCGTATCGGCATCGCCTGACGCCGAGGGAGACGGCATGGTCTTTCATCTCGAACCCCACGCGCACAATGTCGGTAATATCCTGCTGCCGGCCATTCACGGCGGAGTCGTGGCCGCCTTCATGGAGACGGCGGGCACCCTCGACTTGATGCTCGCGGCGCGGACTCCCCGGTTGCCGCGCATCGTCGACTTCTCCATTGACTATCTGCGCGCTGCCCGCGTGATACCCACCCACGCCCGCTGTCGCCTGCTGCGGGAAGGTCGTCGCATGGCCAATGTTCAGGTCACAGCCTGGCAGGAGCGTGAGGAGGAACCCGTGGCCACGGCGCGCCTGCACTTTGTGTTGAGTGCCGCGGAAGAAAGCAACGCTTGAAATTTCCCCCTCGGGCCCCATATCGCAGAACAGTTCTACACGTGCGACGCCATGGAGGCGTCGCCGCTGGTTCAAGCCATGAGGTAACCGATCCATGTCCACTATCGCTCACGAGGAAACGCTCGGCTTCCAGACCGAGGTCAAGCAGCTGCTGCATCTGATGATTCACTCCCTCTATTCCAACCGGGAGATTTTTCTACGCGAGCTGATTTCCAACGCTGCCGACGCCTGCGACAAGCTGCGCTATGCGGCGCTGGATAACGACGGCCTGTATGAGGGTGACAGTGAGCTGCGCATCGAGATCGAGCACGATCAGGAGGCCGGCACGGTAACGGTGCGCGACAACGGCATCGGCATGAGCCGTGACGAGGTGATTCAGAACCTGGGCACCATTGCCCGCAGCGGCACTGCCGAGTTCCTCAAGCAGCTCTCCGGCGAGCAGCAGAAGGACGCCAGGCTGATCGGCCAGTTCGGGGTTGGCTTCTACTCCAGCTTCATCGTCGCCGATGAGGTAACGGTGCGTACCCGCAAGGCCGGCTCGGACAAGTCCGAGGGCGTCGAGTGGCGATCCAGGGGCGAAGGGGAGTTCACCGTCGCCGATGTCGAGAACGAGCGGCATGGCACCGAGATCGTGCTGCACCTCAAGTCGGATGCCAAGGAGTTTGCCGACGAATTCCGCCTCAAGGGTCTGGTGCGCAAGTACTCCGACCATATCGAGGTGCCGGTGCGCATGCCCAGGGTCGAGACCGCCAAGGACGACGACGGCAAGGAGATCGAGGCAGTGAGGTCACCACCTGGGAGACCGTCAACGAGGCCACCGCACTCTGGTCACGCCCCAAGGGTGAGATCTCCGACGACGAATACAAGGCGTTCTACAAGCATGTCGCCCATGACTTCAGCGATCCGCTGGCCTGGAGCCACAACAAGGTCGAGGGCAAGCTCGAATATACCAGCCTGCTCTACGTGCCGGGGCGTGCACCCTTCGACCTCTATGAGCGGGATGGTGCCCGTGGCGTGAAGCTCTACGTGCAGCGCGTCTTCATCATGGACGACGCCGAGCAGTTTCTGCCGCTCTACCTGCGTTTCATCAAGGGTGTGCTCGATACCCGCGAGCTCTCTCTCAACGTTTCCCGGGAGCTGCTGCAGCAGGACCCCAAGGTCGAGAAGATCAAGAGCGCGCTGACCAAGCGGGCGCTGGACATGCTCAAGAAACTGGCCAAGGACAAGGAGGCCTACCAGACCTTCTGGAACACCTTTGGCACCGTGCTCAAGGAGGGGCCGGCGGAAGATTACGCCAATCGCGAGAAGATCGCCGGGCTGCTGCGCTTCTCGTCAACCCACACCGATAGTGCGACCCAGGATCAGTCGCTGGCCGACTACGTCGAGCGCATGAAGGAGGGGCAGGCCAAGATCTACTACATCGTCGCCGACAGCTTCAATGCGGCCAAGTCGAGCCCTCACCTGGAGATCTTCCGCAAGAAGGGTATCGAGGTGCTGCTGCTCTCCGATCGCATCGATGAGTGGCTGACGAGCCACCTCACCGAGTTCGACGGCAAGACCCTGGTCGACGTGGCCAAGGGCGAGCTTGACCTCGGTGAGATCGAGGGCGAAGAGGAGAAGAAGGCCCAGGAGGAGACCGCCAAGGCCAAGGAGGACCTGGTCAAGCGGGTCAAGGAGGCATTGGGCGATGAGGTCCAGGAGGTCAAGGTGACCCACCGCCTGATCGATTCACCGGCCTGTGTGGTGCTGCCGGAGCACGAGATGGGCTTTCAGATGCGTCGCATCATGGAAGCCGCCGGTCAGAAGGTGCCGGAGGTCAAGCCGATCCTCGAGCTCAACCCGGAACATGCGCTGGTCGATCGGCTCGAAGCGGCAGAGGGCGATCGTTTCGCCGATCTGGCGCGCATCCTGCTCGACCAGGCGATCATCGCCGAGGGGGGGCATCTCGACGACCCGGCGGCCTACGTCAAGCGGCTCAATGCGCTGCTGACGACCTGATCCGTCCAGGGGCATTATCCCATTGTAACACCATGCCACAGGCCGCCTTCGGGCGGCCTGTGCGCCGTCTCTCTTACGCCTCATATCACCCTTGACGTCAACGTCACCCCTCCTTTTTTCCGTTATTTCAGCCGGATAGTGCTACCTTTGGTTGCCATCGATCAGGCGCGCTGCTGTTGTGCATTGCGTCATGGTCAGGTATGAATGGTGGGTTTGACCTATCCGAAACTTCGATAACACATAAGGGAGATCCAACGTGAAGATTGGTGCACCCAAGGAGCTCGCCCAGGGGGAGGCACGCGTTGCGCTGACCCCTGACAGTGCGCAGCTCATCCATAAGCTTGGACACGAATGCCTGATCGAATCCGGGGCCGGTAGCGCTGCCGGCTTCGACGACGATGCCTACCGCGCTGCCGGCGTCACCGTGGTGGAGAGTGCCGAGGCGCTCTGGCGCGAGGCCGAGATAGTTATCAAGGTGCGAGAGCCCAGCGACGCAGAGGCAGACTCGCTGCGGGACGGCCAGACGCTGATCAGCTTCTTCTGGCCGGCCCAGAACGAGACGCTGCTGGAGCGCTGCCGGGCCAGGGGCGCCACCGTGGTCGCCATGGACATGGTGCCGCGAATCTCCCGGGCACAGAAGATGGATGCCCTGTCGTCGATGGCCAACATT
>NZ_AZQX01000421.1:0-6290 GCF_000568385.1 Halomonas sp. BC04 | reverse complement strand
AGGACGCCGAAGAAGTTGGTGCGAAGACCCGCTGCACAAGGTCGAGATCGAACTGCCGCACGTCCACGTATTCGCAGGTGCCGGCATTGAAGATCACCAGGTCCAGTCTGCCGAACAGGTCGTCGAGATGGATGCCCGCGGCGCGCACCGCTTCGCGATCGCTGACGTCCAGTGGCAGCAGCAGGGCATTGCTGCGGTCGCCGGCGAGTTCGGTCAGGTCGCCGAGGCTACGGGCGCTGATTGCCACGTGATGCCCTTCATCCAGCAGGCGAATGGCCAGGGCGCGCCCGATACCCGAGGTCGCTCCGGTCAGCCAGATCACTCGCTTTCCACTCAGTGCCACCATGCAACCTCCACGAGCGGCACCGCTGAGCGGCGCCGGTTTACTTGCCCAGGCGGCGCTTCAACACGCGAACCGTCGGGCCCAGAATCGGCAGGTGCTCGTAGAGCATGGCGCCGGCATCGAAGAAGTCGCGATGCCGGCATACCCGCCGCGGGTCGTCAGTCGAGAACGACAGCCTCGAACACCCCTCCACCAGGACTGGGCGCCCGCGAGCCAGCCGCGGATGCGACAGTCGCATCGTCCAGGTCACGCAGGCTTCGGTACCCTGCCGTAGGCGGTCGTGGAACTCGAACCGGCACTCCGTCACATTCTCGTACAGCCCCTGGAAGTACCTCTCCAGCGCTTCTCGCCCCTCTATGTGGTGCAGAGGGTCCGTGAAGACCACGTCGTCAGTATATACCTGGTATAGATTTTGTGTATAGGATTTGTCTAGTTTATTGAAGAAGGCGCAGAAGGCCTCCAGGGCAGTGGCCTGGCTCATGAGGGGCTCCCGTGGGTGGTGTCAGTCGGGTTTCAGTGCCTTGAAGGCGTCAATCGCTCTTAGCCTGGCGGCCTTGTGATCGACGATCGGGGGCGGATATCGGGTCTGGTGCCGCTGCTCCGCGGATGGCGCCAGCCTGCCCTTGGAGGGAAGAGCGGCCAGCTCCGGCACGAACTTGGCGATGAAGGCACCTTCCGGGTCGAAGCGGCTCGACTGGGTGGTGGGGTTGAAGACGCGGAAATAGGGTGCTGCGTCGGTGCCGGTGGAAGCCGCCCACTGCCAGCCGCCGTTGTTGGCGCAGAACTCCCCGTCGACCAGGTGCCGCAGGAAGAAGGCCTCACCGTGTCGCCAGTCGATCAAGAGGTGCTTGCTGAGAAACATGGCGGTGATCATGCGCAGGCGATTGTGCATCCAGCCGGTCTGCACCAGCTGGCGCATGGCAGCGTCGACGATGGGGTAGCCGGTCCGCCCCTCGCACCAGGCGCGAAAGCCGACGTCGTCATTGCGCCACGCCACGGCTTCGGTATGCCGCTGGAAGGGGCGATGCTGGCACACCCTCGGAAAGCCCGCCGCCACGTGCTGGTAGAACTCGCGCCACACCAGTTCGTTCACCCAGGTCACAAGGCCGACATCACCTTCAGCCAGGCGGCCATGATTCTCGCCGAGCACCGCCTGCAGGCACTGGCGATGGGAAATCATTCCCAGCGCCAGGTAGGGCGAGAGCTCGCTGGTGCCGTGTATGGCCGGAAAGTCACGCTGCTGCGCATAGTGGCGACCACGAAAGCGCAGGAAGCGCTCAAGCCTGTCGGCTGCCGGCTCCGTGCCGGCAGGCCAGTCGTCGGTCGAGACGGGGTCTTCCTCGTAGTGAGGAGAGGGCGGCAGCGGGTCGGAGTCGATGGCCGGTGGTGACTGGGGCCGAGGGGGCTCGCGAAGCGCCAGGCGATCGGCGCTGAGTTGCCGGTGCCAAGCCTTGGCGAAGGGGGTGAAGACGCGAAAATAGTCTCCTTTGCCCGTCAGCAGCTCCCCAGGGGCAAAGGCCGTGGCGTCGTGATGCGCCTCGGTGGCGAGCCCGGCCCGGGCGAAGGCGGTGGCGACGGCCCGGTCGCGACGTTGCTCGTCCAGGGGGTACTCGCCATTGAAATGCAGCCCTTTCGCCCCTGTCTCCCGGGCGATGGCGAGCAATGTCGCCGGGGCCTGGTCGTAGGTCTCGACATCCCGGTGCAGCAGCGGGATGTTCAGGCCGGCCAGTTCCTTGCGCAGTGCCGACACACCACGGCCCCAGAAGTCGAGCTTGTTGGCCCCATGGCCGTAGCCTTGCCACTGTGGCAGGCAGCGCAGGAACACCGCCACCACGGGGCCCTGGCGCACAGCCGCAGCCAGGGCCGTATTGTCATGGACTCGCAGATCGCTGCGAAACCACATCAGTACGCAGGTCATGCTGGCTCCCGGGTTGGTGCGATGGTCAGGCGCCCTTCAGCAACGAACGCAGCCTTGCCAACGCCAGTGGAAGGTCATCCCCCAGTAGCTCCACCTGGCTGTCGACCAGGTCGCTGCCGCGTATCCGTGCCACCGGCCCGCAGAGGCCCAGAGGAACATCGAGCTGCTCGGCCAGGCGGGGCAGCTGTCGGCGAATCAGGTCGGGGCGCTCGGCGCGACCGCTGACCAGCACCATGGCCGAGGCCTTCAGGCGCTCCACCGCCAGCGGCAGTTCGCCGAAGGGCAGGGTGCCGTCGAGCAACTGGATGCGATAGCCGGCATCGCTGCCGGCCAGCGCCGCCAGCAGCAGCCATAGCGGGCCGGGATCATCGGGAAGCGCGCTCATCAGTACACCGGACCCTTGGCGACCTGGTTGGCATGGTAAAGACGGATGCCGATCACCGTACGCAGGAAGGTTTCCAGGTTGACACGCTGCAGCCTGGCACCGAGCTGATCGTGCCAGCGCTCTTCCAGCTCGCGTATGGTGGGTTGCCAGAGCTCGTCCAGGCTGGTCGTCACCGGATAAAGTGCCAGGCTCTGGTTGAACAGCCGCTCCAGCTGCGTCGTGTCCATTGCCTCCACGGCGGCAACCAGCTGGCGACGCTGGCTGGGCCAGTCCCCCGAGGCTGGCTCGGGGACGGGGGCTGCCTCGGGCTGGTCGAGAAGCTCCTTGACCTGGCTGACCGGCACGCCGCGACTCAGCCACTGTAGAATCTGTTCGACACGGTCGATGTCTTCCCGTGCATAGAGGCGGTGACCCTTCGGGGTGCGCTGGGGGCAGATCAGCCCGTAACGCCGCTCCCAGGCGCGCAGGGTGACCGAATTGACACCGGTTATGCGCGACACTTCGCGGATCGGATAGAGCGGCGTGTCGGCCGGGTGGGTTGCCTTGTCGGTCATGCTCGCATCTGCCTCTCGCTGTTGTCATTGCCGTTCCAGGCCGCCATGAGGATGTCAGGTATCCGGGCGCGACTCTTCTGGATGGACAATATTGTACATCAATCGCGTGATGTACAACCGCTGCTGTTGCGACCAGTGGGAAGCGCCTCGCCGAACGGTCGGTGGGGTCGCCTCCAGCAAGGGTTCGCCGTCTCAGCCTTTGCCCGCCAGGGCATGGCCCAGGTGATGGCCGGAGAGCCAGGCATCCTCCACCCGTGGCCCACGCCAGCCGTCGCCGCATAGCGCAAGGCCGCTGGTTGAAAGCCGGTAATCTTGATTGACCGCATCGCCGCTGGCGAAGACATCGGGTTGAGCGTAGCGCCAGCGGTGTGCGCCGACCGCCGTGATTGCAGGCAGCTCGGCGGCATCCGGCAAGGTCTCGCGAAAGGCGGTCAGCAGCCGGTTGGCCACGTGGCTTTCATGCAGTTCCAGGTGCGCCTCGCTCCACTCCAGCCGGGCGAGCAGGGTCAGGCTTTCACCCTGCTGTTCACGGCCGGGCTTGTGGTCGTTGCGTGCGACAAAGCGCAGCGGACCCTCGGAAAACATCACGGCCTGCCAGTCCTGGGCGACGCCCGGCAGCGCTGGCAGTGGTTTCTCGAAGCAGGCCCAGGCTGCCCAGCAGGGGCGCTGTATGATCGCTTCGCACGCTTCGGCCAGCGGGGAGTCATGAGGTGCCACCAGTGCCTGGGCCTGGGGCGAGGGGGCCGAGATCACGACATGGTCGAAGGGGCCGTGGTGCCGCCTGGCCTGGTCCTGGAGCGACCACCGGCCCTTGTCCCTTGCCAGCGAGACGATACGACAGCAGGACTCCAGATCCAGCTCACGGGAGAGATGGCGCGTTACCGCGCTCATGCGTGGCTTGCCTGCGTAGCGTTCTCTGCCATCATGACGGTAGTGCCAGCTGCCCCCGGTGACCCGCCACAGTTTCCATGGCCAGGGTGCTACCAGGCCCGCCTTCAGCCAGACTTCGGTTTCTCGGCGAAAGGCATCGTCCTTGACGCTGAAGAATTGCGCGCCGATATCCACCGTGGCGGCGGCGAGGCTCCGGCTGGTCATGCGCCCCCCCGGACCGCGGGCCTTCTCGAACAGAGTGACCCGCCAACCGGCCTCGTGAAGGACTCGCGCACAGGCCAGGCCGGCGATGCCGGCGCCGATGATGGCGGCTGTGGGGCGTGTCGGTGGTGACATGAAGACCTCGCACAGGGGAGCGGTATTTACGTTAGACTAGCAGAAGCGTACAACGGCTGTATAACTTTATGTGCGCAGTCATGAATCCAGGGGAGGAGAGTGCTATGCGCGTGCTGATGACGGGTGGCAGTGGCTTTGTGGGGCAGCGCCTCTGCCAGCGCCTCAAGGAAGCAGGGCATCGCCTGCAGGTGGTCTCGCGAGACCCCAAGGATGCAAAGGGGCAGCTTCCCGCGGGCACCGATGTTCGCGGCTCCGTGCTGGATTTCGTTGACGCGCCACCGGACGCCATCGTCAACCTGGCCGGTGAGCCGATAGCGGCTCGTCGCTGGAGCGACAATCAGAAGAAGCGGCTGATCGACTCGCGCGTCAATATCACCCGTGACCTGGTGATCCTCTGCGAGCAACTCAAGCAGTCCGGAGGGCAGGCGCCGCGAGTGATGGTGTCGGGTTCGGCCATGGGGTACTACGGCGATCAGGGCGATCGCGAGGTCACCGAGGAGACACCACCCCACGATGAGTTCGCCCACCGTCTCTGCAAGCGCTGGGAGGACACCGCCCGGGAGGCGGCGGACTTCGGCACGCGGGTCGCCTTGCTGCGTACCGGGCTGGTGCTGGACCTTGGAGGAGGCAGCCTGCAGAAGATGCTGCCCCCCTTCAAGCTGGGGCTGGGAGGGCGGTTCGGCGACGGCAAGCAGTTCATGCCCTGGATCCATCGCGAGGATCTGGTACGCATCATCCTGTTCCTGCTGGAGCACGGCGACATGGAAGGGCCCTTCAACGGCAGCGCCCCCAAACCGGTCACCAACGCCGAATTTACCCGCACGCTGGCCAGCCAGCTCCATCGCCCCGCCGTGTTGCCGGTTCCCGCCATTGCCCTGGAAACCGCCTTCGGCGAGATGGCCCGGCTGCTGCTGACCGGTGCCGACATGCGCCCCCGGCGCCTGCTCGACGCCGGCTTCGAGTTCCTCTATCCCACCCTGGAGGAGGCGTTGGCGGAAATCCTGGGCAGGCGCTGAGCTTGCCCAGGGGTCAGCGGCTCTCCTGATCCACCGTGACGATCACTCGCACGGCATCGAGCCGCAGCCGGGCCCCGTCGATGGCTGTGTCCAGCGCGCTGCGTTCGCGGCGCATGGCGTCGAGCTCCTCCTCGCGCACCGCCGGGTTGAGCCGTGCCAGGGCTTCCAGGCGGGCGAGTTCGGTATCCAGTTCGCTGCGCATGCGGGTCTGGGCCGCTTCGATGATGCTCGGCAGCTCACGCTCGGCCTCTGACTCGCCCTGGGTGAGCAGGCCGCGCAGCTGATCGTGACGGCTGCGGATCAGGTCCCGTGCCATCGCCTTCTTGACCTTCTGCAGGTTCTTCGACAGCCCGGTAAAGGAGACCTTGTCGGTGAGCACGGCGCCGGACTCGTCGAGCAGCACCCGCACGGCGGTGGGCGGCAGGAAGCGGTTCACATGCAGCCGCTTCGGCGCCGGGCAGTGGGTGCGGAAGACCAGCTCCACCATCAGTCGCCCGGCGGGAATCGCCGGATGCTTGAGCAGCGACAGGGCGGTGTTGCCCATGGTGCCGTCGATGATCCGCCCCATCATCTCTCGCAGCAGCGGATGCTCCCAGGAGAGTCGCTGCACGTCGTCGCGGGCCAGGGCCCGTGACCGGGAGAGGGTCGCCGTAAAACCCTCTTCGCCCTTGGCCAGGCCCGGCAGGCCGTCGAGCATGTGCTGGCCCGGCTGCAAGTGCAGCAGGCCGTTGCCCAGCTCCTGGCTGTCGACGCCGAAGACATCCATCGCCTGATCCAGGTAGCGGGGCAGGGCGGCGTCGTCGTCCAGCTCGCGGATGGCGCTGGCCACCGCCTCGGCGCGTGCCGG
>NZ_AZQX01000420.1:0-22015 GCF_000568385.1 Halomonas sp. BC04 | reverse complement strand
AGGCGTCCGCCTTGTAGCGGCCGGGGTAGTCGTAGTGTTCGTAGTCGGCTCGCTGAGCATGCTCCTCCAGCCCATCGGCCATGTGGTCGTGCAACTGACTATAGGCGGGGTTCTTGAAGGAGTAGTCCTTGAGGGTGGCCATGGCCGGGGCCACCCGGGAGAACTGTTTCAGCTTGCGCACATGGCGCTTCGGCGGCGTGCCACCGGCACGGCCGTGGTAGCTGCGCTCACCCAGGTGGGTCAGCACCTGGGGCGCATCGGCGAAGACCAACCGGTGGGCGGGGCTSGGTGCATCGCCGTCGCTCTCGACGCCTGTTTCGAAGAACTCGTGGTAATAGAACAGCCCCTCTTCGGCGGCCAGGCGCTGGACGAAGGCGAGATCGGTCTCGCGATACTGGGTCAGATACTCGCGAGTTTCCGGCTCTCGGGTGGCGGCGAAAGCCACGTCGGTGAGGCCGTGTTCGTCGCACAGGGTATTGAGCGCGGTGAGCGGTGAGACTTCCTGGAAGATACGCGAGTTCTGGCGCAGCCCGAGGCGCCACAGCGCAGGGGATATCTCGACGTGATAGAAGGTGCGGCGGTGGCCGCTATCGCCGCGGCCGAACTCGCTGACCATCCCGTTGATGCTGCGCAGCGCCTCGCCATCCTGCCAGATCGTCAGCGTGGCTTCGCGGTCGAGGATATCGGTGGCGGAGAGGCTGCCGTCGCGGCTGGCGAAACGCACCGTCAGCTCGAAGGGCGCGGAGAGCCGCTCACGATGGGTGAAGTCGATGACCGCCAAGTCCTCGACCCCGGGTAGGGTCAAGGTGAACTGCAATCCGCTTGCGCTGGCCATTACGCCTCCCTGCGTCTGAAATAGTCCGTCGTTATTGGTTTATTAGAGGAATAGAAATCCTCGCGCGGCAATGGTAGCAATCGCAGGCGCTGGCATCTGTGGGAGTTCGCCGATAAGCGTGTAGGAAATGGCTTACAAAGCAGGCGGGTAGCCTGGGCCGCCCTCCCCCAACTTCAAGGTTGCACTCATCAACCCGATCCTTCCCAATGCGGCCCAGTCCATGCTGGACTGAGGGACGCAATCGGTCCCCCTTGAACGGATTCACAGAAGGGAGACGCACCATGCAACTCAAGACTCTCGTTACCGCCACGGCACTCGGGCTTGGTCTTGGCACGGCAGGCCTGGCCAATGCCACCGAGGTGACCCATCTAGGCGGCGACATCACCGAAGAGCAGGTGCTTGAGGCTCAGCGGGCCTGGGGTGATGCGTTGGTCGCCATCTCCAACACCTACGAGGCAGAAGGAATCGAAGCCGCCAGCGCGCTGGCCGAGGAGATCATCGCCAGCGCCTACGGCTATGATATGGGGCCTGTACTCTTCAAGCCGACCCTGGCCGAGGCACCGCAAACCTTCCGCACCACTCCCGAGGGCGCCCTGGCCTACTTTGTCGGCCACAGCGATGAATACAGCGAAGACAGCGGCTTTGCCCTGAAGGGCTGGCAGGAAGTCACCATCGACAACGCCGCCATCTTCATCAGCGGCGACACGGCGCTGACCATGGGCAACGTCTCGATTCTGGATGCCGACGGCAATACCACCACCGTGGACAAGACCTGGGGCTTCCACCTGGACGACGAAGGCGCCCTGCGCATCGTGCTGCACCACTCCTCCCTGCCCTTTACCGGCGACGAGTAAGCGCCCGGCAGAAACGAAAAGCCCCCAAGCCTGGTGAGGCTTGGGGGCTAGGGAAATGCTACGACAAACTACCTTACAAGATGGATTAGGGATTGCGGCGTGCCGGAGTGCCGCCTAGGTACGTCAGCCAACCGTCAGTGGTTAGCCGAACCGCTCACAGCCCGAGAAACCATTCCAAGCGCGCCCGTTCCTCCTGCAACGCAGACTCGAACGCAGCATCGCGCGGGGCGCGTCCGCTCACATAGCCCGGCTGCAACTGCAACTGGCCGTCACGCACGGCGGCATTCGCCCAGCCGATGACCTGCCCCCGCCACAGCATGGGTAACGCGTAGTAGCCGCGCACCCGCTGCGGCGCCGGCGTGTAGGCCTCGAAGCGATAGGCCCAACCCCAGAAGCGCTCGAAGCGTTCGCGGTCCCAGACCACCGGGTCGAACGGCGCCAGGAGGCGCAGACGTTCGTCCAACACATCATCGCTAGCGAATCGACGACTACCGGGGTTCTCGCCGACCGGCCAGTACCAGCGACACCCGTCCCCCATGGCCTGGGGTAGCCGCACCTTGGCACGCGCCAGTGCATCACGGCGGCGCTCGCGCCACTGCGGAGCCGCCGAAGAACCCACCCATGTGACGAGGCGGCTGAGCGTGGCCGCAGGCAACGGTGCGTACTTCGCCACTGCCACGTCGATCAGTGCGTCCAGGGTCGCGTCAGGGTCCGCCGCGCTGTCACGTTCATGGGCAAGCTGCGGTGCGTACAGACGCGTGCCACCTTCGCGCCGCGCCACCCGCAGCAGACCGCGGTAGTGCATACCGTCCAGAAGCTGGGTGCTGGCCCGACTATTGCCGCCGAACCAGTTCCTGGTCGTGCCATGCTCGAAGGCGGCATCCACCTCGCGTGGGTGAACCACACCGCGGCTTTGCACGAACTCCAGCACGGCCTGCGCCTGCTCCCAGCGCGTGAGCGGCCACTCGGTGCGCGCCGCCCGCGGGTGCATCAGGCATTGCGTGGCACGCGGCAGCACGCCGTAGTTGACGAAAAAATCCTCCTCAACAGCCAGGCGCGAGTAGCGCGCCTCCAGATCGCCGGCACGGTAGTCGGTGACACGATGGCGCAGCGTCAGATCCTGAGCCCGTGCGGGTGCACGTATCGGGTCAAACTGGACGAAACCCAGTTTTGTGACGGCGCGCCCCAAGGTTCTCGGTTTGAACAAACTGCGCGTAATGGCATAGCGTCGCAGGTGGTTCAGGGTTAGCGTTGTCGGCATACGGTGATCTTAACATAACAGCAATTGCGTTGACGTATTCGGCATGCACAGTGCTTTGAAGTAGCTACGCGATATAGGTTGTTCAGACTGCGGAAAAGGGAAAGCAATATCTGATTTTTATGGCACTTGGATGCGTCTAATGCCCACAGCATGTGCGGCTTTGAAATGGAGGCGAAGCCGCAAAGGAAAAGCCGTCGCCGTGCCTGCGCTAGTTAGGTTTCCAGAAGCCACTCCTTCTCAAGGATTTCTCGCTCATATAGTCGAGAGTATGCCAAATGGTATTTTCGATGGTAGTACCTTGATAGAATACTTGTACCAGACTGGACTCCAGTTCTTTCAAGCCTTCTGCATACAAACGAATTTGGTTCAATTCAGCAGCGGCTAGGCCAAAAACCTCAAACAACAGGATTTTCGAGCGGTAATTTTCGCGATTCTCACCAGAGCCTTCCTCTTTCATGATTTCAGCTTGGTTAGGAATAGCTTGTTTATAACCCATGACCGACGGCTTAAATAGAACGTCTCTTGCTGAAACGACTTGCTGCCCATCTGCATAATTTATTCCTACCTTGACACCTTCGAGAGCCTTCTCCAGGTCGCGTTCAAGGCGATCAATAGCATGCAAGACATCTTCTTTGGATGCCTGTTGTCGTAGACTTTGTATCTGATGTTGCTGTTGAGAAATGGTGTATAATAGGGCAATCAAAGCCAGTGCTGCGACTAGAGACGAGAAAGTACCGCCAACATAGCTCCCAAAGTCAGCCCAATCACTAGGGCTGTGTGATACAGCACCATAGAAGTTCAGGATCCACGGTAATGCAACCGCCACTGCACATACTGCCAATCCTAATGATAGAAACTTAACGATACTCATCTTTGACACCTTGAGCCTAACGAGGCTGTAGAAAAACCCGATTCTGAGCCATTCCCACCGCCTGTTTTCTGAATTCTTGTACCGACCACCAAGCGGACGATTATCTTGGCCACAGAGCCTAACTGGCCATTTTGCCTCTTTGATGGTTTCAACGATCTCATCACCGGTATTTGGCAGCCACTTTCAGGCCTTCTAGCCCCTGTATTACTTGCCTAATCGACCATAATTGGCGATCTTCTCGATGTTGTGTATCAGGCAGTATAGCTGCCATTGCCCCTGGACCTTTTTTCGGCCTCTCAGACTAAACCGGTCAAGCCCCTTGTTCGTACCGATGTTGCCGAACACCGGTTCCACCACCGACATACGGTGACTGTAGATCGCCTTACCCTTGGCGCTATCGACACGCTGCCTCATCCAATCGGTGTAGCTCGGTGCCCGTTGTTGTGCCAAGGCAAAACAGACCTGCCGGCCGGCTCCGTTGCGGTGATCCGCCGAGGCCGGGTTCTGCATACATTGATGTTTCTTCGAGCAGTGCCGGCACTGCAGCAGTCGGCCCTCGAAGTGAGCCCGGCCCTTCCCGTTCTCGGTCTCCCGCTGGCCCCGGTAGGTGAGGGACTCGCCCGCCGGACAGATACAGGTCATCGTCACCGGATCGAACTGAAATTCACTGGCCGGAATGATCTGTTTTCGGTTAGAAGGCCCGCTGTCCTGATGACGTTTCCCGTATTTGCCTTTCTGGGCGCTGAATTTTTGGTCGCGACGTCGGAACTGGTTATCGGGAATATAGCCGTTGATCTGCCGTTCGTGCAGGTAGCGCATGTTGCCTTCGTTGGCGAAACCGGTATCGGCCGTTACTGTCAGCGCCGGATCGTAGGCACAAGGACCGGTTTCGCAGTTGCGGTACCTGAGGTAGAACACTGATAGGTACAGCTTGTGCTCGATCAGGTAGTGTACCGCATGCTCAAACGTGCCTGGCTGCAGCTGCTCCAGGTAGTTGATGGCAACCAGAGAGTGCTGATCATCGTCATAGGGCTTGAACCTGGGCATACCGGCGGCTCCCCGTGGCCTTTTTCCCATCCTACCGGGCGTGGACGGGGTTTTTCTACAGCCTCAACGCTTGACATGAGAGGTGCTTGGAGGACGTAGGCCGGAAAGCGTCCTCTCGATGGAAGGATTAGGCCTCGACGGACTGAAGCATGGGAACCTCTTTGGGCGTGATCTCCAGTTCCTCTCTCTTCCAGAACTCCTCCTCAAATTCGCGAATGACGGAGTTGTGATAGCTCGCGAGCCAAAGGTACTTAGCGGAAACTGGATTTAGTTGAGTCGCGCCGCCGACATTTTTGACGATCAGATCCTTGTGATTTCGAAGGAATACAGGGATGTCATCCGGCTCATCGATTTCAGTCTGAAAGGATCGAAGGTAGTCAATGAAGTAGATTCCGTCGTTCTCTCTTCGAATGTTTTTGGTAATGTAAGCAAACTCGTCTGCCAAGGCGTTATGAGTGGAAACAAGACGCTTGTCTTTTTGAAGCTGCTGAATCAAAGCTGGATCTACAACGATTCTGGGAAAATTGGCGTAGACCGATTCGAGCTCGTAGGCTCTGACGAAACCAGGTCCGAAGAGCGTTTGATCATCGAAGTGCACATCACCAATGGACACTCCGCCACGCACGCAAATGCCGTGATTGATCAATTCACCTTGCATGTGCACCAGATCAAGCATTTCATAAAACATCAGTCCGTATCGAGACTCCTTGTTTGCCTTGGATTCCAGTGGCCGAATTCGAATTATTGAGTCAGAGAACTGAATCACCTTCGGTTCGAAACTTTCGCCATCTTCTTGGTCATCGACTTCTGACAAGCGTCGTATGGTCTTAAGTTTCATAGACACCTCTTCAAACGCACCTGTATTGATGAGGTGTTTAAAGCCAAGAATATCGATGAACGTGATGACGGCTTGTTTATACATTGGGCTGCTTCCTTCGAGGTCTAACGAGGCTGTAGAAAAACCCGATTCCGAGCCCTTCCCAGCGCCTGCTTTATGAATTCTTGTACTGACCACCCAACGGACGATCACCTTGGCCACGGAGCCTAACTACCCATTTTGACTCTTTGGCGATATCAAAGCGCTCATCACCGGTATTTTGCAGCCACTTTCAGGCCTTCTAGCCCCTATGTAACTTGCGTAATCGACCATAATTTGCGATCTTCTCGATGTTGTGTATCAGGCAGTATAGCTGCCATTGCCCTTGGATCTTATTTCGGCCTCTCAGGCTAAAACGGCTCAGACCCTTGTTGGTGCCAATGTTGCCGAACACCGGTTCCACCACCGACATGCGGTGACTGTAAATCGCCTTGCACTGTTCGCTATCGACACACTGCTTCATCCAGTCGGTGTAGCTCGGCGCTCGCTGCTGTGCCAAGGCGAAACAGACCTGCCGACCGGCACCATTCCGGTGGTGTCAGCGCCTCCCCCCTACGGACTTATAAAGCCGGCGCTGATAAGGCCACTGGTTGGCGCATTCGCTAGAATGGAATGTCGTCGTCAAAGTCGTCTACGGGAGTATTGGGCGGGGCCGAATTAGGTTCAATTTTTGGCAACGAGTCTTCATTTTCTAATAGGTAATCAATGCCATCAGCCGTTATTGAAAAGCCGTAGCACTCGTAACTCCCATCTTCAACAATGCTCTTATCAAAATAACCTAGCCTCTCTAGTTTAATAAGTGCAAGACTGAGATGTCCGTCACTTACTCCGATTATTTAATTAAAGACCAAATGTGCCGCGACTCCCTCAGGTGATCGAGCATATGACTCCAATATTTTCGTAAGTATGAGGCGCTCCGTCTCTCCGACCTTGTAGCTGTATCCAACTTTCCGCCGGATATTTTTCTTGACATCAAGATCTTGAGATACTAAACCCAGTTCAGCAACACGTTTTTTATCAAGACACTCGGATGATTCACTGCAGCTTCCAGATTTTTATCTGACCGATTCCCCTCATAATCTGCTGCAGTGAGCCCAAGTAGGTCGGTGGGCAAATGAAGATCAATATCTCTGGGCTTAACGATGAAACACCTATCTTTTCCGAGTGTTCCGGTGAATAGCCCGAGTTCGTAAACGACATTGTCCCTAGTGACCTGTTTCTCCTTTTCTCGGATCCGTGCGACATCGTCTGGTGTAAAAATAAATATCGCAAAATCTACCATATCAGCCATCTGTACGAGCGATTCGATGGTTGTTTGAGATAGAGCAAAACCGTGCTTCCAGACCGTCACCTCTGCCTGATGATCGAAATTGACGTTGAACGCGTCAGCTAAGTCAAGGCTCTCCGCCGAGGATGCTATAAATATTCTTGGTTTTCTCATTGCTTTACCCGCATTCTCTTGCTACTTAGAATTGCGTCAATTTCTCGCTAACGTATAACACATGGGCGACGAGCTGTGGGGTGAGTTGGTGAATCAGCGGCCAAAGACCGCGAGTGATGCGTATTGTTGTATTACTTTAAATAACCTCAAATTGCACCCCCCCATATGAGCCGATTAAAACGTCTTCCTCAGTTTCTTCCATATGGTTATCAAAAAGCCTATAGCCATCCATCCCTAACTTCCCTGCCAATATAACAAGCTTCCTAACTTTTTCTGCAGACAAATACTGCGAAATAGACATCACTCGATCGGCTGGTTCATTATCTGGATCACCAAACTTAGTAACTTTTAAAACACCATGCTCTGAAAGAACAGTTTTTATTCTATCTCTATCCTTAAGGTGCAGGTTAACTCCAAACAATAAACCATTAAACTCGGATATACTTTCCTCTCCATTTGAGGACACTAATCCCGCCAACCTGGCCTCCAGTACCTCAATTTTTGACAACAACTCTTGAGTGCTGTGTGGCGATGCGGAAACCCTGATCAGCTCATTAGTTTTTTGGCTTATATATTCCGCATAATAAGAATCTTCTTGAAGCTCTGGGCGAAACTTAGTTTGCAGAATAAAAACTGCAACCAGAAAGACAGGAACATTTACTATTGCAGCAACAACCAGAGAACCTGGGATCCAAGCTGGCTCTGCTATATTCACCGCCGCAAAGAGAAAGGTGCTATTGACAGAAAATAGTCCCACTAACCAAGCTCCTAGAAGCTGGATAGGTTTGGTGATTTTTTCTGGCGCAATATTTTGTCTACTCACAACTTCCCCAGTGGCAATGTCCTACATAGGATTGCTTGCTCATTTCCTACTTGAATACGAATGCACGTTCAACAACGTTATCCAGCACACCTTGTCCGTCTAATCTATTGATTTCACAATAAACAAAGTATAGCTCGGCAATCTATGCAAATTCGCATACTTGCGCGCTTTATCAGCAGACCACCAAATCTAAAGGAAAATGGATAAAGAAAGTATGGATGCAATCAGAGGCACAAGCACTCCTCGAGCAGCTTGCGTAAATAAGCATGTAGTAGCGACCACGCCGGCTGCCAGTCGTGCTATCCCATTAAGACGTGAAGAAATATCAGAGACGCTACCGCCCCTACCTGGCAGAATCGATGATGGTTCGCATCATCCTATGCGGCAGTCCGTGCGTACCCTGTATTACTGAAGCCATCTTCAGTGGCCTTTGTCTCATCACCGTAACCGAGCGTTACGCCAAGGGCAATGCCAACCAAGGCATGAGGATGACTTGAGTCATGCGGGATTCTGCTGTTCGCGGGATAGGCTCCTGGCAATGGCAGCGGCGTTTATCCGGGGGGCGCCCTCGGCGCTCCCCGGTGAGGTGAGGCGAAGAGCAGCCGAGGCGTGCGGCTCAGTGCCAGCTACCTTTGCCACTGCCGACGCCGCTGACCATGGAAACGGCACCCGACTGGAAGTGGCCCAGCAGTTTGCTGTGATTGTCGAAGTACAGGATGCTCAGGTAGACCGGCGTGGCCTGGAATTCGAAGCTCACGGTGTCGCGGTAGAGCCGCTCGAGATCGTCGGTGTAGACATGCCCGAAGAAGATACCGCCACCCGGTGAGGAGGCGCTGCCGGCATGGCCTTCGAAGCTCTTGCCATCGGCGATGTTGATCAGGAACTTGAGGTAGAAGATCAGGCTGGCCACGCTGCCTTGGCGGGATAGGACTTCCGGGAGGCGACCAGTGTCTTGGTCACATCATAGATCTTCTCCGGTTCGAGCTTGCCATGCATGGCAACATGGAAGTCGTGGGCAATCAGCTGCTTGTCGATGATCAGGGGCGCGTTCATCGGTAGTTACCTGTGCGGATGTCGTGGAATCGACGGTCGGAGATCGACCGCGACTGACTTGTCCTCAGCATTCCAGCTCAGATTCCTCATCACGACAGCATCAGCTCGGTATCACCACGAGCGCTGCAAAGGGCCGGCCGAAGCGCAACGGATCACTTCGGTATCAGCTCATCCTGTGCCCTTGGTAACGGCGTCAGATTGGGGGATTCTTGGGTAAATCATCGCCTAGGAAGCCTCTTCATGGACACTACACCGCTACGGGTTGCCATCATTGGCGGCGGGGTCTCCGGCCTGTCGCTGGCCTACTACTTACAGAAGCAAGGCGGCGAGGCTGCCCGGCCGATCGAGGTCACCATCTTCGAGCGCAAGGCCACCCTGGGCGGCAACGCCGAGACGGTGTGGGTCGACCTGGGCAATCGCCGTCACCCGGGCAAGCCTGACTCGCCCTACCGGCGCTGGGCCGACCTGGGGGTCAATGATGTCAACCTGGCCACCTACCACCGCCTGCGCACAATACTCGGCGAGATCGGCGAACTGGAGCGCATGAAGCCCCTGGAGAATACCGAGAGCTATTTCAGTCGTGACGGAAGTATCGCCCTGACCGACGACAGGGAGCTGTTCCGCGGCGTCAGCGACCCGGCCCACGATATGAGCCAGGTTGATGGGGGCAAGCTCGCGGTGCTGATGGCCGTGGTACATCGCAGCGCCATCGAGCTGGTGGAGAGCCGGCGCATTACGCCACGCTATACGGTGGATGACTTCTTCGACGCCTGCGTCGCCACGCCCGCCGAGATGCTGGCCGCCGCGGCGGAGGAGCTGGGTGTCACCATCGACTGGCAGGATCCGGCGCTGCCGGCCCGCCTGGAGCGACTACGCCACACCATCTACTACCCGCGCATCTCGGCCATGTACTTCGCCGATGACCGCGGCCCGGGCGGTATGCCGCTGCAGGCTCCCTTCGAGTATTACCGTATTCAGGAGGGCGGCTCGCCCCCGGACCGCCGATACTTCGAGCACGGTGCCCAGCACTGGCTGGAGGCCCTGGCCGCCCATGTCACCGACCCGAGTACACCGGGCCCCGGGTGGAGATCCTGCGCGGAATCGAGGTGGAGGCCAGCCTCTCCCCCCAGGGCGTGACGCTGACCGAGCGGGCTCCCGGCGAAGGCCGCTGGGAGGCCGACCTGCTGATCATGGCCACCCATGCCGAAGATGCCCTGCCGCTGCTGACGTTCGGCGACGGGCTGAGCGACACCCATCGGGAGCTGCAGCATATCCTCGGCAAGGTGCGCTACACCCGCAGCTTCAGCGTCTGTCATACCGCTGCCGCCCGGCTGCCCTCCAATCGCAACCTGTGGCGCACCTACAATATCGAAGTGCGGAACCCCGAAGACACCTTCTTCCCCTACCGAATCGACTATGTGGCCAATCGCCACCAGAACGATGCGGAGAACCCCGCCTACAACCAGGCCGGCCTGCCCCAGTACTTCGTCTCCCTGGTGGACGACCTCAACCGGATTCCCCGTCGCGAGATGCTCGAACGGCGACCCTCTCCCCTGGGCGGCCCCGCAGCGCTGGCGGCCGCCGCACCCGGCGAGGCTGGCTACCGGGACCGGCTGCCGTCATTGGATAGCGCTCTAGAGGCCAAGGCCTGGACCCTGTTCAAGCACAATGTGCTGGATGCCGACTGCCTGGAGGCGCAAGCGGAGATCGCGCGCTATAACCAGACCACCGCCCGCAGGCGCTTCGAGGGCCGCCAGGATGTGTGCCCGCTGCTGTTCGCCGGCGGCTGGACTCGCGGTGCCGGCCTGCAGGAGCAGTGCCTGGAACAGTCGGCACAGGTCGTCGAGCTGCTGCTGGGGAAGGTGGAGCGTCGGGCCGATCCCCTGCGGCTAGTGCCGACTGGCAGCCAGGCGAGGCAGCGTCATCAGCAGGCCCGCGGCTTCGCCTCGTAGCCAGCAGGCTCGTAGGGTCTCCAGGGTGCTCGTCTCACCAGCCTCCTCGTCGCTCTTTTCGACGCTCTTTTCGACGCTCTTTTCGACGGTATCCAGCCAATCGGCGTGGGCCTCGATCAGGGCCCGGTGGTGCTCACCCCAGGCGCAGGGCTCCGCCGCCATCAGTTGGGTCAGCCGCTCGGCATAATGACGGGCCGCGTCGGGTCGCTGGTCGAGCAGGCAGACCTCCGCCGCCGCGATCAGGAAGCGGTAGCCGTTATGCCCCACGCAGCCGGCGTCCAGCAGCGCTTCGCCCTGTTTCAGGGTCGCCGAGCGAGCTTCGGGATCCTCTTCCAGCAGTGCCCGGGTGCCCAGCACCCAGGGGCCGATAAAGGCCTGCAGCCGATGCTGCTCAACCAGCTGCCAGGCACGCTCGATGCTGGCTCGCGCCTCTGACGGTCGTCCGGTGATCAGTTCGACCCGGGCGCGGCTCTCCAGCAGAAAGGCCTCGAAGCGCCAAGAACCCAGGCCGCGAGCCACCGCCAGCGCCTGTTCCACCTGCTCGTCGGCCCCATGGGGGTCGCCCTGGGAAAGCAGAATCCAGCCCGCCGTGAGCCGCGCCACCACCTCGGCACGCCGATTGCCGACCCGCTTGCCCAGCTCGGCGGCGTCGAAACAGTCGGCCAGCGCAGCCGCGGTCTGGTTGGCATAGATGCGGGCGGTACCCAGCATGAAGAGGTTCGAGGCCTCCAGGTCGGCGTGGCCGTGGGTCCGGCAGAGGGTGACGCAGTGGTCGAACAGCTCGAGGGTGCTGTGCATCTGCCCCTGGGCATAGTGGGCGTCGCCAAGCCCGCTCAGGGCCTGGATCTCGG
Source organism: Halomonas sp. BC04 (assembly GCF_000568385.1). Taxonomy (NCBI): domain Bacteria; kingdom Pseudomonadati; phylum Pseudomonadota; class Gammaproteobacteria; order Oceanospirillales; family Halomonadaceae; genus Halomonas; species Halomonas sp. BC04. Next base: position 10,150 of record NZ_AZQX01000420.1, on the reverse strand, counting down.
TGCGCACGTCGCCGCCATGGCGTGCCTGATCCAGGGCCCGGGTGTGATAGGCCCGGCTGGTGGCAAAATCGCCCCGGGGGAAATAGAGGTTGCCCTTGAGATAGAGCGCCTCGGCCAGGGGCAAGGGGTCTTCCAGCGCTTCGGCCAGGGGCAGCAGGCCATCGAGTATCGCCTCCTCCGCCTCCAGGGCATCGAGCATGTTCAGCACCCGGGCTAGCCAGAGGTCGGCGGTGATGCGGTGACGCTCCTCCCGGGCGTAGGCACGCGCCGCCTCGAAGTGCTCCCGCGCCGCTGGATACGCCCGGTCGCCATCGCCACCTGGCCCTGCAGCAGCACCAGCCGGTACTCATCCTTCGGCGCATAGTCGATGGACCAGCACTGCTTCAGCAGCGCCAGGGCTTCTTCATGCCGGTAGCGGGCCATTTCCGCCGCCACCGCCTGAAGGAACGCCTTCGGTGCCTCAAGGGATCGCGCACGGTGAAGGTGGCGCGCGCGCAATCCTGGCTCCGCCTCGCCATAGAGCTCGGCCAGGCGCAGATGCAGGCGGTCGCGCTGTATCTTGGGAATGCCTTCGTAGATCCCTTGCAGGATCAGGTCGTGCACGAAGCGGTAGCTGCCCTCTTCCAGGGGGCGTACCAGGCTGTAGCGCTGGGGAAGTTCGGGCCGATAGTCGGCCTGCCCCAGCACCTCCTGCAGCAATGCCAGGGAGAAGCGCTGCCCCATGACGGCGGCGATGCACATGGCCCGGCGATCCAGGTCGGTGAGCTGGTCCAGCTTGCTCTGCACCAGGTTGGCGAGGCTGGCCGGCAAGCTGCGATGGGGATGGAACAGCAGCAGCTGGGTCAGGAACAGCGGGTTGCCCTGGGCCTGGCTCACGCAGCGGGCGGCATGCTCGGCGGGCACCGTGCCGAAGCTGGCCACCAGGGCCTCGGCCTCCTGAGGGCGCAGTGGCGGAAGCTCGATCAAGGTCAGCGGCAACTCGGGCAGCTGCGGACGCAGGCGGGTCTCCAACGGGTCCTGCTCCAGGCGCGAGGTGAACAACCAGATCACCGGCGCTTCCAGGGTCTCCTGCAGCAACCCGCTGAGGGTCCCAAGCAGTGCCTCATCGGCCCAGTGCAGATCCTCCACCACCAGCAACTGGGGGCGATGAATGGAGCGGGCCAGGAGGATGTCGCGCAGTGCCTGGATCAAGCGCTGGCTGCGGGTCGCGGGGGTCATGGCCGCATAGAGACGCTGTGCGTCCTCCGGCTGGGCCAGCCCCAGCAGCGGACGCAGCAGCATGGCGTGGTCCACGGGCAGGCGCAGGGCCGACAGGCGGGCGAGCAGATACGCCTCGCCTATCCCTTCGTTTATCGTATCGTCTAGCGCTTCGTTCAGCGCCTCATTGGACGTCTGCAGCAGCGAGCGGGTGAGCTGCATCAGCGGGCCTTCATCGGCGCGGGTGCCGAAGTCCAGCACCTCGGCCTGGTGATGATCGGCATGGGCCGCGGCCATCTCGGCGAATTCTGCGCTTAGGCGAGTCTTGCCGATGCCGGCCACGCCGCGGATATAGATCAGATTGCCCGCCTGGTAGGCCCGGGTACTCTCCAGGATGGCTTGCAGCTGGCCCAGCTGTAAGCGGCGCCCCACCAGCTCGAAGCGGGCCTCCTGAGCCTCGTGCCGGGGATGACGATAGCGCAGCCAGTCGCCGCCTTCATCGTCGAAGACGAACCGCTCCGCCAACTGCACCGCCACTCCTCGCTCGACCCAGACGCCGCTGCGCTCTTCCACCATCAGGGGAGACGCAGCCGTCGGCCAGTGGCCGGCCTGGAGGTAGACGCCCCGGGCCACGCCCTGCTCCACCAGGGTGACGGCGCACAACAGGCCACGCTGGGCATCGCTGCGGTAAGCCCGGGGCAACCCGAAGAGCGCCGTTCCCCCTTCCGCCAGGCTGCCGCCGAAATGCTGGACCCAGGTAGCCAGGGCGGACTCATCGGCCGCCACCGCATGCAGCTGGATCAGCACACGGGCGCTCTCCATCTCCTCCACATCGGAGGCGGACACGGCGGCGACCTCTTCGGCATCCACCGACAGCGCCTCGACCTCGACGTCGTAGATCTCGGCCAGGTGGCGGGCGGTGCGATAGAGCACCGCCTTGCCACTCTCGGCCCGCTTTATGGAAGCGATGGAGACGCACAGGCGCCGGTCAAAGCAATGCTCGGCCAGGGCCTCCTGACTCAGGCCCAGCCGCTTGCGGTGCTGCTTCAAGCGCTCGCGATCCAGCCGCAGGCGCCCGTCTTGGGGAACTATCACTGTTGGGTTCCTTTCCCGCGTAGGTGAGGCATGACAGGCATCACGTGTTATTAGTTTTTTAGCATTAGAGGGGTGCAAGGCTAACAGATCGCGAGCGTGGAATGATCGGCGGGCATTTTGCACGGCCTCGTCTGGTTCTGCCGGCACCGGGATCAACCAAACCATCGGGCGACCAGTCGGTTGAAGGTGAGTGTGGCCTTTTCAGCGATGGCGACCTGGTACCTGCCTCCGCCGATGCGGGCCAGCAGGTCCGAGTGTCTCAGGACAGGACGCCATGCGCCTACCAGCTCCTCCAGCACCTGCTTGCTCATAGCCGAGGATAATCCAAGCAGGTTGGGCTTCGAGCGATTAACTCTATTAATCCGATGCATGTCCCCTTGTTGCTTTTCTTCCTCTGGGTTCAATCGGTGAGCGTCCCGCGTATAGTATTCAGAAGCTCGGCATTTGTTGGGTGCTTCTCAAGCAGATCGACCAGTTTTTTAGCAGCCTCTATCGGCTTGAGACCGGTAAGCGCCCGGCGCAGCGCTCTTGTTGTTTCCAGCTCCTTGGGATCTAACAACAGCTCTTCACGGCGCGTACTGCTTTTCGCGATGTCCAGCGCGGGAAAGATTCGCTGACTGGCAACATCTCTTGATAAAACCAGCTCCATATTCCCCGTGCCCTTGAATTCCTCGAATATCACCTGGTCCATGCGGCTGCCGGTATCAACCAAAACAGTTGCCAAAATGGTAAGCGAGCCACCATTCTCGATTTTCCGCGCAGAGCCAAACAGTTTCCGCGGGATCTCCATCGCCCGAGCATCGACCCCGCCCGACATAGTACGACCGCTGCTCTTTTGCCCCGCATTATGCACACGCGAAAGCCTCGTGAGCGAATCGATCACAATCATGACGTTGTGGCCTTCGCCAGCTTGCTGGCGGGCGGTGCCAAGAAGCTCATCGGCAACACGAACGTGATGAGCATAGCTTTCATCCGAGGACGAGGCGTGTACCTCAGCCGGGACGCTACGTTTGAAATCAGTGACCTCTTCGGGTCTCTCATCTACCAACAAAGCATAAAGTTTAATCTCGGGATACGCCTTCCCCACCGCTTGGCAGATATGTTTCAGAATCGTTGATTTCCCGGCTCCCGGTGGAGCAACGATCAAGCCTCGCTGCCCCATTCCGATCGGCGTGATCAAGTCCATCGCGCGCACCGTGGGTTGCTCAGAACCCAACTCCAAGCGAATGACCTGCGTTGGGTTGATGGCCACACCATTCAAAAAACGCTTTTGTGGATCACCCTCAGACACAGCTTCGGTTGTATCACCGACTGGTTTAGCGTTTTTATCCCTTTTCTGTTTCAAACTTAATATCTTTCTCGTCATGGTGCTTGTTAATCACTCTTCTAGAAAATTTCGAAATGGACTGATAACTCCCAAAAGCATCTGAAGCATGACTTTCGTGGAACTATCGTGGGTTTCCCGCTAGCTGGCTGACTAACGTGGGATGTCCTGTCAGTCTCTAAATAACAGCGTGATTAACGCCCGCTTCAGGTGCGAAGCTTGGTTGCGTCAATCTGCAAGCGTTTGTTAAGCGCGTACTCTGAAGCCAACAGCGAATAGATAGCATTATCAACGTACCTGCCGTACAGATTCTCACGCTCTCGAAGCACGCCTTCGAGCTTTAATCCCAAACTCTCAGGAATTGCTCGACTTCTATGGTTGTCCGTTGCACAGGCTATTTCAATACGGTTCAAGTGATACTCATGGAACCCAACCTCAAGAAGTGCTTGGACGGCGCTGGTCATGATGCCATTTCCTGAGAAAGCTTTACCCAGCCAATATCCGATTCCCCCGACTTTGTTGCTCGTGTCAATTGGATGGAATCCACACACTCCGCACATGGACTTTTCATAGAAAACGGCGTACTGAGGGCCCTTTCCCGATTCGTGCTGATCAATCACTGATCCAATAAATGATTCGGTATCATTGACTGATCTGTTCATGTCAAGCCAAGGTAGCCACTTTCTAAGATGGTCACGATTGGCATCAACCAAACCAAACAGGTCGTCCCTGTGTTCAAGGCAGAGTAACTGCAGCTCAATGGTGTCACTGACCTTCAATGAATGCTCCTAGCGCTTTACAGTAATTAGACTGCACGCTCTTATATTGGATGAAGACGCCAGCGTATTCAACAATGTTATCAAGCACGCCGCACCTCACCTACTCCATTGATTTTAATGATAAAAAAGCACTATTCGGCATCATATGCAGAATTCGCGCGCATGCGCGTTTTTCCGGAACCAGCAACACTGAATGCGCATAAACTAATAGATTGAGAGGCAACCAGGCGTGTCAAGCACTACACACCACGATCGATTAACCGAATCCTGAATCATCCCAAAGCCGCGCGGCCTCCCCCGTATAAATTAGCCACCCAAGCACCGCACAATTCACCACCACCCCACACCAGAATATGGCCTGAAACGGCTGCTTCCTGGTTTTGTGCCGGAACGCCTGCTGCGCCACCAGCGCACCGGGCCAACCACCGATCAAGCCCGCGAAAAGAAGCGTAGCTTCTGAAATACGCCTACGCCCTTTCCCTGCGGCAGCTTTGTCGAGGCCGTACATGGCGAAGCTGATCACGCTCAGCAGAACGTATGCCGCCAAGAGCTGCAAAGGCACATCGCCCAGGATGCTCAAGGCCACGAGAAGTGCAAAAAACGCAGCTGTCACACCAAATGCCATCACAAGCCCTTTGGAACGCGGGGGTACAAGACTTCCCGCTCGCTGGAAAGTACTTTTAGAGAAGACAGGTATTGATAAGTAGGAAATTGGGGACAGGGCACGCTACCGCCCCTGCTGGCAGAATTGATGAGAATTGGCATCATCTCTAGTGCGGCAGTCCCTGCGTAGTCTTGGCTATCTAAGCCGTCTACTGCGAATTTTACCTACCGTAACCAACCATTACGCTCAGGGCAACGCCAACAAAAGCATGAGGGGAAATAATAACCCGAAGGCTGGATGCCCAACCTCCGGGTGCATTTCCCAACCTTTCGCCAAGGGGAATCGCCCTTCCCTCGCGGGCCTGGAACACCGAAGCCCTTGCCGTCGTTCCAGTCGGTGAGCTTTCCTTCATGTCGTATCTGTTTATCTCTGGCAAGCGTGATTCATTATAACGCGCGGCTCGACTGAAGCGACTTCCGGACACCGTCGTGCTGCTTGCACGCGATATTGGCTTTTCATCGGACAAGGTATAATATTTGTACAACTAATCGCACCTATCTTGAGGAGATGCGCCATGCAGCTGTTGCTTGCAGGTGCCAGTGGCGGTATTGGGCTTGCAATGCTGCGCCAGCTGCTGGGTGAGGCGCGCTGGACACGTATCTACGCCTTGTACCGCAGGCCCTCCCAGGCCTTGGAGGCACTGGCAAGGGAAGAGACACGTCTGCAGCTGCTGCAGGTCGACCTGTCATCGGATGGGGATCTCGAGGCGCTGCCCGGGAAGCTCGATGGGCCCTTGAACTGGGTGATCAACACCTCAGGGCTGCTGCATGACAGCGACAGAGACATGCAGCCGGAAAAGTCGCTGCAGCAGTTGAACCGTGACGATCTGATGGCAGGCTACGAGGTCAATGCCATCAATCATCTGCTGCTGCTCAAGGCGCTCGAACCGCTGCTGGCCAAGCGTGACACGCTGAAGGTCGCCTCGCTGTCTGCACGGGTGGGTAGTATCGGGGATAACCGGCTGGGGGGCTGGTACGGCTATCGTGCGAGCAAGGCGGCGCTCAACCAACTGATGCACACCCTGGCGATCGAGTTGACGCGACTCAACCGGCAAAGCGTCTGTGTCACCCTGCACCCTGGCACCACCGATACCGAGCTGTCACGCCCCTACCAGGCGCGTGTTCCGTCGCAAAAACTCTTCTCCCCGGCGTTTGCCGCACGTCAGCTTCTCGAGGTACTCGAGGCACTGACACCTGCGGAAACGGGGAGACACTTTGCCTGGGATGGTGAGGCGATACCCTGGTAGCACTGCCACGAATCGCTGCCCGTCGCAGCGACTAAAACGTAGAAACGCATCCTCCGTAGACGGCAAACCCGAAGGCTGGAAGGCTGACCACCTTCCAGCCTTCGGGGCGTTTCACCACACTTCACCAAGGAGAGTCACCCTCCCCTCGCGGGCCTGCCCCTCAGCGGTGCAGGTCGAAGCGGTCGTTCTCCATGACCTTCACCCAGCCGCTGACGAAGTGTCCATCATTCTCTTTTCGCCTCCATCGGCGGCGTACTCCTCCGCGATGGCACGTAGCTGGGAGTTGGAGCCGTAGACCAGGTCGACGCGGGTGGCGGTCCACTTCTTCTTGCCCGTGGCACGGTCGCGGCCCTCGAAGCGTTCCTCGCTCTCGTCGAGTGGCTCCCAGACGGTGCCCATGTCGACGAGATTGACGAAGAAGTCGTTGGTCAACTGGCCGGGGCGATCGGTGAGGACCCCCTCATCGCTGTCGCCGACGTTGGCGCCGATGGCCCGCATGCCGCCAAGCAGCGCGGTCATCTGCGGTACGCTGAGATTGAGCATGAACGCCCGGTCGATCATCAGGTGCTCGGCGGGGATGGAGGTGGTCTGCGTCTGCATGTAGTTGCGGAACGCATCGTGCCTCGGCTCCAGGAAGGCGAAGGTATCCACCTCGGTCATCTCCTGGGTCGCGTCGGTGCGGCCTGGGGTGAACGGTACCGTGATGTCGTGGCCGGCCGCCTTGGCTGCCATCTCGACCCCGACACTGCCGCCCAGCACGATCATGTCCGCCAGCGAAATGTTGGCGTCCGAGGCGTCCTTGAGCTGCTCCAGCCGGTCGATCACTTCCGCCACGCCGGCGCGCACATTGACGTCCCAGCCGATTTGCGGGTCGAGACGGATACGTGCGCCGTTGGCGCCACCGCGGTGGTCGGTCTGCCGGTAGGTGCAGGCCGAGGCCCAGGCGGTACCCACCAGCTGCCTGGCGGTGAGGCCGGAATCGGCGATCTGTTGCTTGAGCGTGGCGATCTGCTGCTCGTTGACCAGCGGCCCCTGGTGCTCGGGTACCGGGTCCTGCCAGACGAGTACCTCATCGGGCACCTGCGGGCCGAGGTAGCGGGCGCGCGGGCCCATGTCGCGATGCAGCAGCTTGTACCAGGCACGGGCGAACTCGTCGACGAGCACGTCCGGGTTCTCGTGATACTCCTTGGCGATCTCCAGGTAGGCGGGATCGGTGATCATTGCCATGTCGGCGGTGTTCATCACCGGCGGGTTCTTCTTGCCTGGTACATGGGCGTCGGGCACCCAGTACCCCTCCTTCACCTCGACCGGCTCCCACTGGTTGGCGCCGGCCGGCGACTTCTTGACCTCCCACTGGTGGGCGAAGATGGTGTTCAGGTAGGAGTGGTCCCACTGGGTCGGCGTCGGGGTCCAGGCGCCCTCGAGGCCGGATGTCACCGTGTACTCACCGAGACCGGTCTCGTTCTTGTTCGCCCAGCCGAAGCCCTGCTGGTGGATCTTCGAGCCTTCGGGGGCTTCGCCGACGGCATCGGGGGAACCGTTGCCGTGCATCTTGCCGAAGGTATGGCCGCCAACGGTCAGCGCGACGGTCTCGCGGTCGTTCATGCCCATGCGGGCGAAGGTCTCGCGAACATCCTGGGCGGACTTCATGGCGTCCGGGACGCCGTTCGGGCCTCGGGGTTGACGTAGATCAGCCCCATCTGGACCGCGGCGAGCGGGTTGTCGAGCACGCGGCTGCCGTCTTCCCAGGTACCGGTGTAGCGCTCGTCATTGGTCGAGAGCCACTCGGTTTCGGGGCCCAGTAGATGTCGTCCTCCGGCGCCCAGATGTCGGCGCGCCCGAAGCCGAAACCGAAGGTGCGAAACCCCATCGTCTCCAGCGCGCGGTTACCGGCAAGGACCAGCAGGTCGGCCCAGGAGATCTTTTCGCCGTACTTCTGCTTGATCGGCCAGAGCAGGCGGCGCGCCTTGTCCAGGTTGCCGTTGTCGGGCCAGCTGTTGAGGGGTGCGAAACGCTGGGCACCGGTGCCGCCGCCGCCGCGGCCGTCGACCGCACGGTAGGTACCGGCCGCGTGCCACGACATGCGAATGAAGAACGGTCCGTAGTGGCCCCAGTCGGCGGGCCACCACTCCTGGGAGTCGGTCATCAAGGCATCGAGATCGGCACACAGTTCGTCGACGTCGAGCTGCGAGAACGCCTCGGCATAGCTGAAGTCCGCTCCGAACGGGCTCGCATCGGGATGCTTCTGGTGCAGGATGTTGAGACTGAGCTGGTCGGGCCACCAGTGTTCATTGCCCTGCAGGCGGGGCGTGGTCCGCGCACCCCACTCCGGGCGTGTAGGCTTTTGATCGGTCACGGTCTTCTCCTCGACTGTATAGTGGCCTAAGGGAGTTTGAGCCGACGATTCCGTATCCCCCCAGGTAGCATGATTCGCTTCAGGAGTTGCTGGGGGGGGAATCAAGAAACCCCATAAGCCGTCACAGATACAGTGAAGGATTGAAGATCGAAGCCGTCAAGCTGTGGGGGGCTTTCGCGCCGATAGAGTCAGTCTATGAGAGCGGTCGGCCGATGCACCGCCTTGGGCGCGCTCAGCGCGGTACCGCCCTGAAGCATCTGGCTCTCGATGTACTTACTTCATGCCCCATATTTTTGATATGGCACCATTTGAGCCAAGCACTCCTAAAGCGACCGAGACCGAACCGACACAAAAGAAAACCACCACAGGAATAAGTGAGCCAAGCTGACCACTTGCATAACCAGCCACCGCTGAAGCGAGCGAGAGGAATATAAACAAGGCGCCCACTATATTAAGAACAATTCTGTGAGACTTTTTATAACTCGCTGACTCTTCGTCGGTTTCGAAAAATTTCAGTATTGGCCAAAACAATCTTGTCAATATTTTTCTCATAAAACCCTTTCCGTTTCAGCCGCTTGGCTTCAATTACCATTTCTTGCCCTGTGGAAGTGTCATGGCCTTAGACTGCATGTTGTTCCCTCCCCGCTTCACCCAGCATGCTCTCCAGCTCGCTGTCGTTGACGCCTAGCATCTGCAGGATGTTGCGCTGGGCGGCGTTGAGGATGTGATTCCGCTCCTGCTCGCCGGGGAGGCTCTTGGCGATGGCCACGGCGCCCACCAGGGAGGCGAGAATGGCTCGGGATTTATCGGCGATGACTTCGCGGTCGGGTTCGAAGGGGAGTTTCTTCAGGCGGCTCAGGGCAATGAGGCGGGTTTCCAGCATCTTCTTCATGCGCAGGTAGGAGGCTTCGAACAGCGTGCGCACCTCGCCGTTCTCGTTGCCGATTTCGTTGAACAGCACCGTCTCCGGCCCCGGCTTGCGCTTGCGTTCCAGCTCCTGGAGGTTCCAGCAGTTGGCCACCAGCTCGGTCAGGTGCTTCACCGAGAGGGGCCCCTTGACCAACCTGGCCGCACGGCTGCTATCCAGGGTTTCCCGCACCGAAGCGTGGTAAAGGGCTTCCTTCGAGGCGAAGTGGCCGTAGAAGGCGCCGTGGGTCATCTTGGCCAGCTTCATGATCTGCCCGATGGAGACCTTCTCGAAACCTTGCCGGCTGAACAGCTCGATGGCCGACTTGAGAATGCGCTCCCGCGATTTGGCCTTGTGGTTCGTCGAGTAGGGCATGGCGTCCTCACTGTCCTACGCTGAATATTATCTTGATCATATCAAGTCCAGTGTTAGCGTGGCACAAACCCAAGCTGTTCAGGAATTTACCATGCAATCACCGCTCGTTATCACCGGCATGGGCATGATCAGCCCCCTCGGCTGCGGCGTCAAGGCAGGCTGGGAACGCCTGCTGGCCGGCCAATCCGGCATCTCCCCGATCACCCG
>NZ_AZQX01000419.1:0-14139 GCF_000568385.1 Halomonas sp. BC04 | reverse complement strand
TCTTCGAGTCGGGTGAATCACAGCTGTTCGAAGCCCCGGTTGAGCGCATCACGGTTGAGGACGGTAAGCATCATGGCCATGGCGAGCAGGAAAAGCACGAACACCAGCACGCTCACTGAGGGTATGACCTGAGCGGGGCCTGTCGGTAATGGCTGAGCTGGGCGGCCAGCGGGGGAGCGGGTACACTATCGTGTCATCTAGCTAACACCTGTGACTCACGAGCGACCTGTAGGTCGCCCCGCTTCACGTACGGATCGATACCATGCATTGCCCCTTCTGTGGCGCCCATGATACCCGCGTGACCGACTCCCGCCTGGTGGCCGAGGGCGACCAGGTGCGTCGTCGTCGCCAGTGCACCTCCTGCGGTGAGCGCTTCACCACCTACGAGACCGCCGAGCTGGTAATGCCCAGGGTGGTCAAGGCCGATGGTTCACGCGAAAGCTTCGATGAGCAGAAACTGCGTGCCGGCATGCTGCGGGCGCTGGAGAAGCGTCCGGTCAGCGCCGAGTCCATCGAGGCCGCCGTGGAGCGGATTCGTCAGCGCCTGCGCGCCAGTGGCGAACGCGAGATTCAGGCGCGCGATATCGGCGAAGCGGTGATGCAGGCGCTCAAGCGCCTCGATCAGGTTGCCTTCATTCGTTTCGCTTCCGTCTATCGTCGCTTTCAGGATATCGACGAGTTTCGTGCCGAGATCGACCGCCTCTCGCGGGAGCCGGGGTTTCCGCCGGGCACGACCGATGAAGGCGAACGCTGAATCCCGCCTTACCCATTCTGCCAGGGAGTGATATGGCCAAGCCTACCGCCGCCGCCTGGATGGCTCGGGCGCTTCAACTGGCCCGCCGAGGCCTCTATACCACCGACCCCAACCCCCGCGTGGGCTGTGTCCTGGTCAAGGGCACTCGCCTGGTGGGGGAGGGCTGGCACAAGCGCGCCGGCGAGCCCCACGCTGAAATTCATGCCCTGCGGATGGCAGGCGAAGCGGCTCGCCGCGCGACAGCCTATGTGACCCTGGAGCCCTGCTCCCACCACGGGCGCACCGGCCCCTGTGCCGTGGCACTGATCGATGCCGGGGTGAAGCGGGTGGTCGTGGCCATGACCGACCCCAACCCGGAGGTGGCTGGCCGGGGGATCGCCATGCTGCGCGAGGCGGGAATCGAGGTGGAGGTAGGCCTGCTGGAGGAGGAGGCCCGGGCGATCAATCCCGGTTTCCTGTCGCGAATGAGCCGCCACCGCCCCTTTGTGCGGTTGAAGATGGCCATGAGCCTGGATGGGCGCACGGCGATGGAGTCCGGTGAGTCCCAATGGATCACCGGACCCCATGCCCGTACGGAAGTCCAGCGGCTTCGCGCTCGCTCCAGCGCGGTACTGACCGGCGTCGATTCGGTCATCTTCGATAATTCTCGCCTGACCGTGAGGGCGAGCCAGCTCGGGCTGGAGGAGGCCGATGTCATCGCCCGTCGCCAGCCGCTGCGGGTCGTGGTCGATACGCACCTTCGCCTGCCCCAGGCCGCGGCTTGCCTGCGTGAGCCAGGGCGCACCCTGGTGGCGACGGTCATGGGTTACGATGCCGAACGCCGTGCCCGGCTGGAGTCCGCCGGTGCCGAGATACTGGTCTTGCCGTCTGGCGAGGATGGTCGGGCCGACCTTGCCGCCTTGCTGCGCTACCTGGCGGAGCAAGAGCTGGTCAATGAGGTGCTGCTGGAAACCGGGGCGACCCTTGCCGGCGCGATGCTCGACGCGAACCTGGTGGACGAGATGCAACTGTTCGTGGCGCCGACGCTGCTGGGCGGTGATGCGCGGCCGCTGTTCGCCCTGCCGGGGCTGACGCGCATGGCCCAGCAGCGCCCGCTGGATATCCTCGATATCCGTGCCATCGGTCGCGACTGGCGTATCACCGCGCGGCCCGGGAACCCTAAGTGAGGGCGCCGGGAGCAACTCGGGGAGGAGGTGTTTGCCGCTGTCGGAGCAGCTTCAGCTCCGGTCCGACGCATCGGCGACCGGAGGCCGAAGGCCTCCCGGCGGTGTTGCCCATGCCAACGATCACCACCCACATCGGCGGCCTCCGCCCGATACCGCGCCAAGGATGCTCACTACTGGCGCCCGACGCCGCGCCAAGGGTGCTCACTACTGGCGCCCGACGCCGCGCCAAGGGTGCTCACTACTGGCGCCCGACGCCGCGCCAAGGTACCCTGACGCCCATTCGAGGCGGGGCGTAGGACTTTAGTAACGGACGTTAGTTAGTAGCGGACTATGCCAACGCCACGGTCGACGTGCCGCAACGCCTTTATTGCTGATCATTCGGAGACTCCATGGTGCAATCTTCCCGCGGGGGCCTGGCTCCCATCGAAGACCTGATCGAGGACATACGTCAGGGCAAGATGGTGATCCTCATGGATGATGAGGATCGTGAGAACGAGGGCGACATCATCATGGCCGCCGAAAAGGTCGGGGCCGAGCACATCAACTTCATGGCACGTCATGCCCGGGGCCTGATCTGCATGCCCATGACGCGCGAGCGCTGCGAGCGGCTCAAGCTGCCGCTGATGGTGAGCGACAACGGTTCCGGCTTCGGCACCAAGTTCACGCTCTCCATCGAGCCGCCGAGGGGGTGACGACGGGTATCTCGGCCGCCGACCGGGCGCGTACCGTGCAGGCGGCAGCGGCACGCAATGCCCGGGCCGAGGATATCGTTCAGCCCGGCCACATCTTTCCGCTGATGGCCGAGCCCGGCGGCGTGCTGCGCCGGGCCGGGCATACCGAGGCGGCCTGCGACCTGGCGGCGCTGGCCGGTTGCGATCCCAGCGGTGTGATCTGCGAAGTCATGAACGACGATGGCAGCATGGCTCGTCGTCCCGAGCTCGAGCGGTTCGCCGCCGAGCATGACTTGAAGATGGGCACCATCGCCGACCTGATCCACTATCGCATCCACAATGAGCAGACGGTGGAGCCGGTGGAGTCGACCCCGGTCAACACGGCCGTGGGCGAGCTGACGCTGCATGTCTTTCGCGATCGTATTCAAGGTGCACACCACGTGGCCCTGGTCAAGGGCAACCCCACCCCCGAGACCCTGACCACGGTGCGGGTACACCTGGCCGATACCATGCGGGATCTGCTGGGCCTGCAGAAGGGCGAAGGCAAGAACTGGACGACGCACAGTGCGCTGGAAGAGGTGGCCCGCGTTGACCAGGGTGTCTTCGTCCTGCTCGACGATGGCCGCCCGCACCAGGATTTCCGCGACCAGTTGGAGGTGTTCCTGGAGCGGCGCCGCCTGCCTCGCACCAGCGATTCGGACGGTGCCGGCAACTACCTGACCATCGGCACGGGTTCTCAGATCCTGCGCCATCTCGGCGTGGGGCGGATGCGGCTGCTAAGCTCGCCGTGGAAGTTCTCCGCCCTGTCCGGCTTCGATCTCGAAGTGGTCGAGCTGATTGCGCCGGGCGACACCGAGGCCCCTGGCGAGAACTGAGGCAGCCCCGTCTGGCACTATGAGGAAAGTCGGCTCACTCTCGGGTGTGCCCAGTCGATTCAGCAGGATCAAAAACCGATTTCAGCAGGAATAATCCGATGCATACCTTGTCTCAGTTGGAAGGCAACTTCGTCGATGTCGACGGCCGCTACGTGATCGTGGTGGGGCGCTTCAATCATCATGTGGTCGACAGCCTGGTGGAAGGTGCCGTGGATATCCTGATGCGCCACGGCGTGGATGCCGAGCATATCGATATCGTCCATGTGCCGGGGGCCTGGGAACTTCCTCTGGCGGTAAAGCGGGCCCTGCAGGTGGCCAAGCCGGATGCGGTGATCGCGCTAGGCGCGGTGATCCGTGGCGGTACGCCGCATTTCGAATATGTGGCGGGGGGGTGCAATTCGGCGCTTGGTAGCCTGCAGCTGGAGTTCGACACCCCCATTTCCAACGGTGTGCTGACCGTCAACTCCATCGAGCAGGCCATCGAGCGTTCCGGCACCAAGGCGGGTAACAAGGGCGCCGAGGCGGCCATGGCAGCCATGGAGATGGTGTCGCTGTTGCGCGGTTTCGGGGATGTCGGAGAGAGTCATGAGTGAGCCGCGTTCCAAGCGTCCCCCTTCGACGGGCCAGCAGGCGAGACGCGCTGCCCGGGAGCTGGCCATCCAGGGGCTCTACCAGTGGCAGATGACCGGCAAGTCCATCTCGGCGGTTGAATCGGAGTTTCGTAGCCAGCTCCCCGATGAAGACATGGAGGATCATGAAAACTGGGCCAAGGTCATGGAAATCGCCGACCTGGCTCTCTTTCATGACCTGCTGCACGGCGTGGCTCGCTATCGCGGTGACCTGGATGCCGCCATCGGCCCCCTGCTCGATCGGCGCATCGAGGAGCTGGACCCCATTGAATTGACCATCCTGCGCCTCGGTGCCTACGAGCTGTCGCATCGGCTGGATGTCCCTACCGGGCGGTGATCAACGAGGGGGTCGAACTGGCCAAGTCCTTCGGCGCCACCGACGGCCACAAGTACGTCAACGGTATCCTCGACAAGCTGGCCTCGCGGTTGCGTAGCGCCGAGGTCAGCGCGCGTCGCCGCTGAAGGTACCAAGGTGACCAGTGAATTCGAACTGATCGCCCGTCACTTCACGCCTGCCGCCCCGGGTTCACGGGCCGGTGTGGCCCTGGGTGTGGGCGATGACTGTGCGTTGCTGATGCCGCGCCCAGGTTATCGGCTGGCTGTCAGTGTCGATACGTCGGTCGTGGGGGTGCATTTTCCTGCCGATGCGCCGGCCGAGGTGATCGGCCACCGGGCGCTTGCGGTCAGCCTCAGCGACCTGGCGGCCATGGGGGCCGAGCCCCGCTGGTGCCTGATGGCCTTGGCCATGGCCGATACCGACGACGCCTGGCTGGCCGAGTTCTCCCGGGGTTTCCATGGCCTTTGTGCGGCGACCGGTACCACCCTGGTCGGCGGTGACGTGACCCGTGGCGAACTGGCAATCGGGGTGACGGTAATGGGAGAAGTGCCCGGAGGGCAGGCCCTGACTCGGGGTGGAGCAAGGCCCGGAGACCTGCTTGCCGTGACCGGCGCGCTGGGGGGAGGTGCTGGCGGCCTGGCGCTCTGGCAGCGCGGCGAAAGAGATATGCAGCATCCCCTGCTGGAGCGCTACTTGCTTCCCCAGCCCCGCCTGGATGCGGGCCAGGCGCTGCGCGGGCTGGCCAATGCGGCCATCGATATTTCCGATGGGTTGCTGGCCGACCTGGGTCATGTGCTGGCCGCTTCCGGCGTGGGCGCAAGGGTCGATGTCGAGGCGCTGCCCCTGGCGGAAGGGCTACTTCAGGCCCTGGATCCCGAGCGCGCCCGACAGGCGGCGCTGGGGGGGGGCGATGACTACGAGCTGCTGGTCAGCCTGCCCGCCGATGCCATGGCGGAAGCCACCCATCGCCTGGCCGGACTGGGGCTGGCATTGACCCCGGTTGGAACGGTCACGGCCGAGCCGGGCCTTGTCGGGGTGGCCGATACGGCCCTCCATGGCTGGCAGCACTTCGGGGCGGCGGATGCCAAGGGCGGGGCATCATGAATCGCGCTCCCCCGAGCGTCTGGCGGCGCCCCGTCCATTTCTTTGCCTTCGGTCTCGGCAGTGGTGCCGTGCCCTGGGCGCCCGGTACCTTCGGTACCCTGGCGGCCATCCCGTTCTACTGGCTGATGTCGGAGTTGCCACTGAACTGGTACCTGATTCTGGTGGCGGTTTCCTTCGTCGTGGGTGTCTGGCTATGCGACAGGACCTCTCGGGATCTCGGCGTTCACGACCACTCCGGTATCGTCTGGGACGAGTTCGTCGGTTACTGGATCACCATGGCAGCGGTACCTTTCTCCTGGGAGGCGGCGCTCTGGGGGTTCATCCTGTTTCGCATTTTCGACGTCTTCAAGCCTTGGCCGATTCGCTGGGCGGACCGTCGTGTGGCAGGAGGGTTCGGCATCATGATCGATGATGTCCTGGCCGGAATCTACGCCTGGAGTACGATGCACCTCTGGCTTTGGTTACACTAGGTTACCCTGAGACGTGATAGTCAAGGAAACGACAAGGAGGCGGTGCTATGCGCAAGGAACGTCTCATCGTCCCGCTGCTGGTATTTCTGCTGATGCTCTGGCTGGCAGGGCAAGCCCTTTCCAGCCACTTCTTCGAACGGGAAATGGCGCGTACGCTGAGTGATCTCGAGGCGCGAGGCGAGCTGGTGGTGTCGCGCTCGGAGGTGGAGGGGGGATGGTGGTCATCGACCGGCCGCATCCATCTGGCGCCGCTGCTGGGGGATGTCTGGCAACTGGAGCTGACCTACAGGGCGCGACACGGCGTGCTCAATACACACCTTAACGGTGAGGCGATGCTGCGCCATGGCCCGGATCACGCCCAGCTGTTCGGTGACCTGCTGGCCTCTTCGCCTCCCCTCTGGCAGGCCAGCTATCATACCTTGACGGGGACCCTGGAAGGCGGGCTTCGCCTCTCGCCCTTGCGGGTCACCCAGCAGGATCGCGAACTGGTCTTCGACGGTGGGCGGCTCCATTTCAGCGGTGAGCAGGGTGACTGGCGCCTCCGCGCGCACCTCGATGCCTGGCGGTTGACGGATGGCGTCGCCAGCCTCTCCATCGGTCCCTCCACGCTCAACAGCCACTACGCCTATACCGAAGATGCCCATGCCTTCACCCAGGAGGACCGACTGCAGATAGAGTCGATGGCCTGGCGCCAGCCTCAGTTGAGCCTGGATGCCAGCAATCTTCGCGCCACCAATCGCACGGTTCTGGATGAGCGGGAGCTGAGAATGCAGCTCGATATCGACCTGGGCGAAGTGCACACCGCAGGCCAGGTGCTGCTCACCGGTGAGCTGGCACTCGAGTTGTCACGCCTGAATGCCGATGCGCTTCGGGCAAGCACCTCCCGACTTCGAGAGCTGGCGGCCAGTGGTCACCATGAGCTTGACGGCCACGAACTGCTGGCACAGCTCGAGCCGCATCTGATTCAGGCGCTGAGGGACTCGCCACGCCTCGACTTGCTGAACCTTCAGCTGGATAGCCCCATGATGGGGCTTTCGGCCCGGGTCGATGGTTCACTGTTCTTTGACGGTCGCCGCCTCGATGAATTGAGGCTGGTCGACATCGAGGACCCGGCCATGCAGGCGCGCTGGCGGCGTCGCCTCGACGGCGACTTCACCTGGTACGACCTGCCTACCGTGGTGGCCCTATGGCTCGGCCTGCCATTGGATACCCGCACCCTGGAAGTGGATGTGGGAAGAGGGCAGGTGCGTGTCAACAGCCGACCCTTGCCCCAGCTGTGGCGTTGAGCCTGAGGCGCCAGCATGCGCTTCGTCCCGCTTCCCTGGAAATCTTTGCTGCCGGGGCGATTCCACGCCACGCTGAACACGCCAACCTGAAATAGTGGGCCGATGACTTGAAGTTGGCCGGTCGCGCCCGCATTCCTCAGGTCAGACTCCAGCTTCCAGCTGCAGGATGAGGTTTCGATGAGCGATTACGATCAGGATGAGCAGAATTGGCAACAATCGATGCGTGACGGCACGGATGAGGCGTGGACGGGCTCCGACGGGGAAGAGGAAGAGCCCCTGAACAATGCCATGGTGCCGGCAAGCGAATACCTGCCCGAACGAATCTATCTGCTGCCGATTCACAACCGACCCTTCTTCCCCGCCCAGGTGCAGCCGCTGGTGATCAACCGCGAGCGCTGGGAGGACACGATGCGCCGGGTCGGCAACACGCCCCACCACACCCTGGGGGTTGCCTTCGTCGGCGACACCGGCGTCGATAACCTGACCCACGAGTCGTTTCCCGAGTACGGTACGGCGGTCAAGGTCCATAAGCTGCAGGGTGAGGATCAGCAGCTCCAGTTCATTGCCCAGGGTCTCAGGCGCTTTCATATCCAGCGTTGGCTGTCCAAGAAACCGCCCTACCTGGTCGAGGTGAGCTACCCGCGAGAGCCAGTCGATGCCGACGAGGACGAGACCCGCGCCTATGCCATGGCGATCATCAACGGCATCAAGGAGCTGTTGCCGATCAACCCGCTCTATGGCGAGGAGCTCAAGCACTACCTCAACCGCTTCAGCCCCCACGAGCCGGGGCCGTTGACCGACTTCGCCGCGGCCATCACCTCGGCGCGGGGAGGCGAGTTGCAGAAGGTGCTGGAAACCCTGCCGGTACAGGCGCGCATGGAGAAGGTGCTGCCCCTGCTGCGCAAGGAGATCGACGTTGCCCAGCTGCAGACGGAGATCAGCGAGCAGGTCAACGCCCAGATGCAGGAGCGACAGCGGGAGTTCTTCCTGCGCGAGCAGCTCAAGGTGATCCAGCGTGAGCTGGGCATCTCGAAGGACGATCGCGAGAACGATGTGGATACCTTCCGCGACCGGCTCGAGAGCCTGGTGGTGCCGCCCAAGGTTCTGACCCGCATCGAGGAGGAACTCGACAAGCTGTCGGTGCTGGAGACCGGCTCGCCGGAATACGGCACCACGCGCAACTATCTCGACTGGCTGACGTCGATGCCCTGGGGGGTTCGCAGCGCCGACCAGATGGACCTGGCCCATGCCCGCGGGGTGCTGGACCGCGACCATGACGGGCTCAAGGACGTCAAGGAGCGTATCGTCGAGTTTCTCGCCGAGGGTACCTTCAAGGGCGACGTTGGCGGCTCGATCCTGCTGCTCGTCGGCCCCCCCGGGGTGGGCAAGACTTCGGTCGGGCGCTCCATCGCCGAGGCCCTGGGTCGCCAGTTCTATCGCTTCTCGGTGGGTGGCATGCGCGACGAGGCGGAGATCAAGGGCCACCGGCGTACCTACATCGGCGCCATGCCGGGCAAGCTGGTGCAGGCGCTCAAGGAGGTGGAGGTCGAAAACCCGGTGATCATGCTCGACGAGATCGACAAGATGGGGCAGTCCTTCCAGGGCGACCCCGCTTCGGCGCTGCTCGAGGTGCTCGACCCTGAACAGAACATCGATTTCCTCGACCACTACCTGGATGTACGACTCGACCTCTCCAAGGTGCTCTTCGTCTGCACCGCCAACACGCTGGACTCGATCCCGGGGCCGTTGCTCGACCGCATGGAGCAGATCCGGCTATCGGGTTACATTGCCGAGGAGAAGGTGGCCATCGCCAGGAATCACCTCTGGCCCAAGCTGCTCAAGCGTGACCGGATTCCGAAGAAGCGCATCAACCTCACCGATGCCGCGCTCAAGCAGGTCATCGAGGGCTATGCCAGGGAGGCCGGTGTGCGCCAGCTGGAAAAACAGCTGCACAGCATCGTGCGCAAGGCCGCGGTCAAGCTGCTGGAGAACGACCAGCAGTCGGTGAAGGTGTCAGTGAAAAACCTCGAGGAGTTCCTGGGAGCCCCGCTGTTCCGCCAGGAGCAGGTGCTCAAGGGGGAGGGTGTAGTCACCGGCCTCGCCTGGACCTCCATGGGTGGGGCGACCCTGCCGATCGAGGCGGGCAAGGTTCACTCCCTGACCCGGGGCTTCAAGCTCACGGGAAAGCTTGGCGAGGTAATGCAGGAGTCCGCCAATATCGCCTACAGCTACACCCTGGGGCACCTGGCCGAGTACGGCGCCGATGCGGACTTCTTCGATTCCGCCTTCGTTCACCTTCACGTCCCCGAGGGGGCCACTCCCAAGGATGGCCCCTCGGCGGGGGTAACCATGACCACGGCGCTGCTCTCGCTCGCCCGGCACCAGTCCATCGACCGGCCGCTGGCGATGACTGGCGAACTGACCCTCACCGGGCAGGTACTGCCGGTCGGCGGCATCCGCGAGAAGATCATCGCGGCGCGTCGCAGCAAGATCTTCGAGGTGATCCTGCCCGAGGCCAACCGCCGCGACTATGCAGAGCTGCCTGACTATCTCAAGGAGGGTGTGACAGTGCATTTCGCCAGGCGCTACCAGGATGTGGCCAAGGTGGCTTTCGCCTAGCCGGCTCGTTCTTGTTGGTTACCCTCTCGTTGGCGAGCCTCTCGTTGGCTACCCCATGGAGACGCTGGCGCCCCCATCGACGATGAGGGTGTCGCCTGTGATGAAGGTGTTTGCCGGAGAAGCAAGGAAGGCGACTGCGTTTGCCACCTCGTCGGCCGCGGCGACGCGCCCGAGCGGGGTACTGGCCTGCCACAGGCGGCGTGATTCGGACTCGGCATGCTGCATGCCGGTGGCGACGGGCCCCGGTGCCACGGCGTTGACCAGTATGCCATGGGGCCCCAGCTCCACGGCGAGCGCCCGGGTCAGTGCCAGGATGGCACCCTTGCTCATGGCATAGGCCGTACGCTCGGCGGTGGTGCGCAGGCCATGCGACGAGGCGACGTTGACGATATGCCCACCCCCGCTGGCGATCATCAGCCGGGTGGCTGCCTGGAGCGCCTGGAAGGCACCGGTGACGTTGACCGACATCAGGTCTCCAGGTCCTCGTGGGAGATATCGATGAAGCGACCGCGGCGAATCACGCCGGCCGCGTTGATGCAGGCGTCAAGCCCCTTGCCATGTCGCTCGATTCGCGCAAACGCCTTCGCGATACTCTCGGGGTCGGCCAGGTCGCAGGCAACGAATGATGCGCGCTCGCCCCGGGCTGTCAGCGTGCTCAGCACGCTCTCCCGGCGCTCCTCCCTGTCGAGCAGGAAGACGCAATCCCCGGCGTCGAACATTGCCTCACAGATGGCAGAGCCGATCCCACCGGCCGCACCGATTACCGCCGCAATACGCATACGCTTTCCTTCGATGGCCATATTCGGGTGGTCAAGGCTGAAAAAATCGGCATTATAGTACTTTGCTGGACATTCTTTGATAACAACCGACATCGCTCAGCGATGCTCGACTCTCCAGGGGAGACACATATGCCTCAGTTTACGCCCTCTTTCACTCGTAACCTGCTGGCCTCGGCGACTGCCGTGCTGATGGGTGCTACAGCCTTCTCCGCCCAGGCGGAAACCCGTGTGACCTACAAGTCCGCCTCCGCCGGCACCGCCTACTACCAGATGGGTGTGGAACTCTCGGAGGCGATCCGCAAGGGTACCGACGGCGATGTCCAGCTCACGCTGGAGGAGAGCCAGGGCTCGGTGCAGAACGTGATGGAAGTGATGGCCCGCCAGGGCAACTACGTCTTCACCACACCTCCGGGGCTGGTGGAGAGGGCCATGGCCGGCGAGGGGCCCTTCGCCGAGCGGCAGAGCCCCCGTTTCCAGGAGATTCGCGGACTGTTCCCGATTCCGGCGATCACCATGCACTTCGTTGCGGCCGGTGGCGAGGGGGTCATCGGGTTCGAGGACCTGGAAGACAAGCATATCCTGATCGGGCGTGGCACCTTCGGCGCCCGCGAGGCCGAGCGTTACCTCGAGCTGTTCGACATGATGGACAAGGTGCGCGTGGCCAGCGCCGAGATCGGCAGTGGTCCCGATGCGTTGAAGAACGGACAGATCGATGCCTTCGTCACGGCAAGCTCCTTCCCCACGCCCAACGTGATCGAGACCGCGGCCAGCATGTCGATCAGCCTGGTCAGCCTGACCGACGAGCAGATCGAGCAGACCGGTGCGGCACGCCAGACCATTCCGGCCGGCACCTACTCCGGCGTGGATCAGGACGTCGAGACCACGTCGCTGCCGGTCATCGCCTATACCACCACCGGCATGGATGAAGACACCGCCTACACCCTGACCAGAACCTTCTGGGAGCGTCGGGATGCCATGGCGGAGGAGACGGCCTGGTGGGGCAGCATCACCCACGACATGATCGGCACCATTGCCGGGTCGCTGCATCCGGGCGCGGTGCGCTACTACGATGAGGCTGGTATTGAGATTCCCGACGAACTGCGCTAGGCCTGTCCGAAAACTGGCTGCACTCGGCCATACGGCGTTAAAAATCGGCTCAAAGTACTCATTTACACCCCGTAAACTCCGTCTTTTCGCCGATTTTTGCCTTGTCTGGTCTTCGCTCGCCGACTTTTCAGACAATGCCTAACTCCCTGTTGGGGCCAGTGCTGCTGGCCTGGCCCTGATCGAAAGGCTTCTCATCTATGTCGACATTCTCCTCTTCTCCGGCGGCCGACGAGGCCGTCGGTAGCGCTCGGTCGCGGGTCCATCCGGTCTGGGTCTTGCTGGGCGGCATCACGGTGGTCTTTCACCTGGGCCTGATCTTCTACGGCCTGACCCCGGCGTTGGTGAGCCGGCCGATTCACATGGCGCTGGCGCTACCGTGGATCCTGATCTTCGCCGCTCGGACACCGTTCGAGCGCCGGAGCGGCTGGCTGCTGACCGGGCTGGGTATCGCCGCCTGCGGCTATATCGCCTTTAACGAGGAGGCGCTGTCGCAGCAGTACGGCTTCATCGATACCCACCTGCAGATGGCCATCGGCGTCTTTCTCATCGGGCTGGCACTGGAGGCGGCTCGCCGCGCCATCGGCTGGCCGCTGCCCCTGGTTGCCGTGGCGGCACTGCTCTATGCGGTATTCGGCGCCCACATACCCGGCCAGTTCGGTCACCCGGGGCTGCCGATGCAGAGCCTCGTCGGTACCCTGACCATCGCCGAGGGCGGTCTCTGGGGCTCCCTCACGGGGGTCAGCGTCGGGGTGGTGGCGATCTTCGTCATCTTCGGTGCAGTCCTCAATGCCGGTGAGGCGGGGCAGGGCTTCATGAACATGGCCAACGCCTTCGCTGGACGCTTGACCGGCGGCGCGGCCAAGGTGTCGGTGATTTCATCGGCCCTGATGGGATCGATCTCCGGCTCCGCCTCGGCCAACGTGGCCTCCACCGGAGCGATCACCATTCCCACCATGGTTCGCCTGGGCTACCCGCGCGCCCTGGCCGGCGGCGTGGAGGCGGTGGCTTCGTCGGGTGGGCAGATCATGCCGCCGCTGATGGGGGCGGGGGCCTTCGTCATGGTCGAGCTTACCGGGACCCCCTATACCCAGATCATGGCCGCGGCGATGCTGCCGGCGATTCTCTATTTTGCCACCGTCTGGGTGGGCATCAACGCCTACGCCACGCGTCATGACCTGCGCCCCATGGCCGAGAGCGACAGGCCCAGCGGCAAGGAGGTGCTGATCACCTCGCTGTTCTTCGCCGTGCCTTTCGCCATATTGCTCGAGCGGATCTTTCTCGGCGGCTATACGCCCCAGTATGCGGCGAGCCTGGCCATCTTTGCCGGTATGCTGCTGCTGTTCTTCGATGTGACGCTCAGCTTCTCGCTGCGCGGCTTCGCCTCTCGAATGGCCGATGCTCTGATCACGGCTGGGCGGCAGGTATCATTGATCGGTGCGATCATCATCTGTGCCTCGCTGGTGATTGGCGTGCTCTCCATGACCGGGCTGGGAGTGAAGATCACCTCGGGTATCCTCTCCCTTTCCAACGAGATGCTGTGGCCGGCGCTGCTGCTCACCGCGCTCGCCTGCCTGGTACTGGGCATGGAGGTGCCGACCACCGCCGCCTACGTGATCTGCGTCTCGGTGGCCGGGCCCGCGCTTATCGCCCTCGGTCTCGAGCCGCTGCTGGCGCACCTGTTCGTGTTCTGGTTCGCGCTGCTCTCCACCATCACGCCGCCGGTCTGCGGTGGGGTCTTCATCGCCGCCGGCATGGTAGGGGAGAACTGGCTCAAGGTGGCAATGAAGGCCATGGCGCTGGGCATCGGGCTCTATATCATCCCGCTGGCCATGGTCGCCAACCCGGATATCATCCGCCTGGCCTTCGATCCCGTCGCCGCGGTATTCGACATGGTCAAGATCGCCATCGGGCTGGGCGGTATCTCCTACGGCGTGATCGCCCGTCGGGCATGGTGGCTGCGGGTACTGCTGGTCGTGGCGGGGGCGCTGGTGATCTTTGCGGTGTAGGCAACGCCGCCGGGAGGCCTTTGGCCTCCAGTCGCCGATGCGTCGGACCGGAGCTGAAGCTTCCTCCGACAGCGGTGTGGCGCCGACGGTGGGTAGAATCGCTGTTGGAGCGCTCGGTTCGGCGCTCCGAGTTCCCATCGCGACTGGCGCCGTCAGGCGCCTCGGCGGAGGCTGCCGTGGTTGGCAGTGATCGCCAGCCTTGGCAACACTGCTGGGGAGGCCTTCGGCCTCCAGTCGTGAGCTGAAGCTACTCCAACAGTGCGGTAGTCTCCGACCTTGTTGGAGCGCTGCTCCGCATCGCGACTGGCGCCGTCAGGCGCCTCGGCGGAGGTTGCC